>NZ_JBANBA010000096.1:0-38663 GCF_059803475.1 Bradyrhizobium sp. UFLA05-89
TGCTCGTCGTAGTGCGGGATTCGGGTCCAGGTCTGAATTCATCGGATCTCGAGCGCCTCTTTGACGCCTTCAACACGACAAAGCCCGGCGGCTTGGGGATGGGTCTATCGATCTGCCGCACCATCATTGAAGCGCATGGGGGACGAGTGTGGGCCGCCGCCGCCCAACCTCAGGGCGCGACATTTCAATTCACCCTGCCTGCACAATCAAATCAGGCAGGGTGACTCCTACAGCGGGCCAACCAAAGGGTTTGGTCGGCGCCGGCCGCAGGTGGGTAAAAAACCGACATTGTTATCGCGATCGCTGGCACCGGACGCGCTCGAGTTCACCTGCTGGAATGGCGAGATCGTTGCGGGTTGCCTCGCACGGCGGAAACGCTAGAGAAAGACCGCTCCGGCCCAGCCATCGTCCCCCTTTATCGCGCGCAGATCTGCAGATCTATGACCATCTCCTTCTTCGGCGCAGCTGACGGGAGAGTAGAGTTCGAGCGATCAAATCGGGCGACTTTGGGTTGGTCGTGGCTTTGAAGCTAGCTCGTTGGCCGATGAGCGCGTGTCAGAAATTGCTGCGGCGTTATCGAACATGCCAAAATGGCAGGCGCTCGAGAGAATTGCCGATAATGTCCGTCGTGCGGGAGCGGTGATCGGAAAGCATTCGAACGATGTTCAAGGGCGACGCGTGTGCAGCCTGAGACTGACTACCGTCACCCTTCCCCGCTCATCGTGCGCCGATTGCGCTTGTTACGGCGGGTCAACGCGTGGGCAGACGGTCAGGTTGGCGAACGAATGCAAACTATGCACTTAGTACGGATATGACTGGCGTGCCGGCGAGGCCCGCCGCAAAAGGCCGCAGTCTGATTTAGCGCAACCTATCCTGACCTCTGAACCGCGGCGAATTCTTCGCCACTTGGGTTGAGCCGCCGGTCCGACCACTGACGTATTGGACAAGCTACAGACGCCAGCGCCATGAGATACTCACTCAACAAACCCGCAAGAATGAGAACCCCGCAACAAGAAGTGCGCTTAACGCCGCGATCAAACCGCTCTATCTTTAGTCCGCAAGAACATCAGGCACTGCAGCGTCACGGAGAAAAAGGTTGGGCGCCGTGTTCGCAGGGTTAACTGCGTCGCCTGATGTCACCGTCAGGACCATGGGTAGAGCTACTACAATTTCAATCATCATGAGCCAAACGTCAAACCGCCAAAGCGACACGCGTGTGCTTCCGACTCTGGGATTGAGCAGATGTCCTGATCCGCAACGTTTATAGGAAACGACCTCGCTGAGAATACTTTCCGCAAGACAAGGGTCGACAATTCGGAGCCGGCGCACAATATCTGTTGGCTCCGCGCAAACCACTTGATCATCGCCCTGCCTACTCTTGGCAACGAACTGGAACGGTCCAACCACGGGAAATCTTTCGAGTATGAGTATGCCGCTGCAGCTTCATCAGGTGCGATATTTCCTAGCCCTAGCAAGGACACTCAATTTTACGCGGGCTGCGGAGCAATGCAATGTGACCCAACCGGCGCTGACAAAGGCGGTACACAAGCTGGAGCAACAACTCGGTGGCGCGTTGATTCACCGTGAACGTCACCTCACCCAGCTCACCGAGCTGGGCAAGATGATTTTGCCCACGATGGAGAAAATACTTGCCGCCGCGGAGGCGGTACGGTTTCAGGCGCAAGGCTATCAAAAAAAGACAATCGCCCCGCTCAAGATCGGGCTGGTGCCGTCAGTTTCCGCCGCGCTCATCACGGAATTGTTCTTGGAGCTCGCCAGGATCATCCCTGACTTTCGAGCCGATCTGCGCGAGGCAGATGCCGACAGGCTCGTTGCAATGCTTTTGGATGGCGAGATCAACGCCGCGCTCGTCGGTGACGCCATGGAGCTACCTGAGCGTATCGACCGCTGGCTGCTGTTCGCGGAGCGGTACGTGCTCGTCCTGTCTCGGAAACATCCGATGGCGAGGCAAACTGTTATCCCGCCCCAAGACTTGCATGAGGCGGTGTTTCTCGAAAGGGTCGGATGCGATGTCGCAGACCGATTCAAGCAGGCTTGCTTTGCCGACCGTCCAGGCCCTAAAGTTGTGCACAGGAGCGCTAAAGAAAGCCATCTTCAGCAAATGGCATCCGCCGGTTTTGGGGCCATCCTGGCGCCAGAACATGCTCCCAGGCTGCCGTCGCTGGCGGCTATTCCAATTGAGGGCGACCCCGTCCGGCGCGAGGTGCAACTTTTGACCGTGGCGGGGAGACAGTATTCGCCGGCACTCGACGCCTTTATCAAGGTTGCTCGTGTTCGCGACTGGACAAGCGCGCTGGACAAACTCCGCCACGCATCTGCCCCTGCCTCGAACAAAGACAATGTTCCCAACCATGAAGCGGGACTAACTGATACGCCATGAACTATCCTGCCGACGTGCATCGGAAGTTCACGGCAAATATCTTCGAGCGAGACGATAGGCGTCTTAGCAAAGATGGAACCATATCGTGAAGCCGGACTGATTTGTAGGAGTTCGAATGCGGTGCGCTCAAATTCCTGGCGACGCGCCGCCACTGTCCATCAACCGCTGCGGCGGGCTCAAGATCGGAGTTAGACTATCGGATTGCGCAGCACCTCCTCTCGTTACGGCGCCGGCACCCAGTCCCTCCATTGGCTGACCGTTATGCTGGTTCTCGCCGCCTATGTGCTGAGCAGGGGCGACGGTTATTCGCTCTATTCCGCCGCCGCGGACCAGCTCCGCAGGATTCACGAGACGCTCGGAATGCTCGTCTTCATTGTCGTCGTGCTGCGGCTGCTATGGCGACTGATCGACAGCACGCCCGCGAAGCGGCCGATGCCGCGATGGATGGCTGTGGCCGCTAGGCTCGTCCACTTCGCACTTTATGCGCTGCTCATCGCCATTCCAGCAACGGCGGTGCTTGGTACCTGGCTCGAGGGGATTCCCGTCACCCTCCCCGGATTCGACATCGCCCCCCAGATCGCGAAGGCGCATGGATTGGGGCAGCTGATCATGGAAATACATACCACCCTCGGCAACGCCATCCTCTGGGTTGCCGGCGTGCATGCAGCCGCGGCTCTCTTCCACCACTTCTATCTGCGCGACGAAGTCTTTCAGTCGATGGCTCCGGGCGCATGAATGATTAGTCCGAGCTACCGCGGCGAGACGTTCCTCCGGCGAAGTGGTCCCGGCAGAATCACTCGGTCTCACGTCGTGCTGCCCTCCAGGCAGGGTAGTTTCTTGGGACGGCTCATCCGCACAAGCCGTCCCGTTGTGCTTACAACCGAAGAAGCGACGAAGGTTCTCGCGCGGTCATGCGCTCGGCGACGTGGCGGGCCGGACACCCGGAGCTTGCCTTGCTTGAATCGCCGCCTCCAGCGCAGCCCTGCGCCCTCGAGGCTTTGAGGAACGTGTAGCTACAACAGTAGTTCGCCCCAAGCGCGTCCGCCCCTTCACTAAAATACCTGCCGATTCAACTATGAGTCTATTTTAGACCACTCACGCCGGTTTGATGCTAGCCCATTGAAGATTTGCTTTCTTTTGCAGCGGAGATCCGGCTGTCGACGAACCGCGGCATCGGCTGGGTTCGGCGCCATCCGCAAGATGGCCGAGCTGCAAATCTTGAGGCCCGCATTAGAGACGGGCTAAAGCCGCTGCTCGCGCGATTACAACGAACTACTGCCGGTCTCAGCTCTCGGAGACAAACCGACCTACGCCAAATGGCGC
Source organism: Bradyrhizobium sp. UFLA05-89 (assembly GCF_059803475.1). Taxonomy (NCBI): domain Bacteria; kingdom Pseudomonadati; phylum Pseudomonadota; class Alphaproteobacteria; order Hyphomicrobiales; family Nitrobacteraceae; genus Bradyrhizobium; species Bradyrhizobium sp. UFLA05-89. The sequence continues at coordinate 3,725 of NZ_JBANBA010000096.1, forward strand.
TAACTGGATCGGTTGCCGCGATCAGCAGCAACCACAACAAACAGGGCCGTGCCCACGACAACGCTCTCAAAAAGGGCCTACTTCGCGAAACTCGTTTGGCTCTGACGCCAAAGCGCTGCAAACCGTGACAGTCTCGGTTGATGTTCAATGTGTCAACCGCGTCATCATCGTTTGGCAGCTTCCCGCGCGTCGCGGGGTAGAATGCGGTAGGCTTGTTTGAAACGACGGCCAAAATTGGTCAGGTCGGAAAATCCCCATGCATGCGCAATCTCACTAACGGTACGATGCGCCTGGATCGGATCTTCAAGAGCATAGCGGCATCGTGCGAGCCGTCTCGCTAAAATAAAGCGGGTGAGCGATGTATTGAGCTCGGCGAGAACTCTATTCGCGTATCGCAAGCTTATTCCAACGGCATCAGCCACGGCCTGAGCGTCGAGGGCTGGATCGGTCAATCGCTCCTCCACAACCGAGCGAATGTTCAGCAGCACAAGGGCTCTAGCTGAGGAGACGCGGGGACGATCATCGCCTAGAGTTTTAGCAACCGACACGGCAATCAAATCGAGGAGGTCACTCGTTACGATCTTATCGCTCACGGAATACTTTTCTTTCGAAAGCGAAGGTAACAAGGCCATCACTGATGATGTTAACCGATCCTGCGCCCGACGAGGCATTACTGAGCAAGCCACTACATCGCTGATCTTCCCAAGGCGCGCTTCCAACTCGCGCCGTGGAGCCTTGACGACAAGCATTTTGCAATCCTGTGCAAACTTTCCCGTGTAGGGCAGCAAAGGATCCAAGAGCGTCACACAGCCTTGCTCCAATATGACCTCTCGAGAACACTGCTCAAATTTCACTTTGCCTGAAATTTGGCGGCACACAAACAAGTAGTCCGACTTCGTGCGAGAAATGTGCTCTGCGGCGTGTGAAATCCGCATGGGCGAAGTATTGACGACAATCAGGCCTAGACCATCGAATTTTCCAATCTCGATCTTGGCCTCAAAGCTCGATCGCGCCAAGGGTTGAGCGTCATGATCAACGATTTGTTTACAGGCAACGCTATGCCAACAATCGAATTTATCGCGAGGATGGACCTGTTCGGTTGAGAAGACGGTTTCCACGTAACATCTCCTTAGAGCCGAACGATAGTTCGGCTGAACGACAGTTCCTACTTAGCCGATACCGAGGCTATTAAAAGCACTATATTGCGGACGTTAGGCTACTCTTCATAACTTCGAGTTTTCATGCGTTACTACTTTCACATCTTGTGCACCGCGAGAACGGTAGAAGACGAAACAGGCACAGTGCTATCAGACGCTGAGGCCGCCCGACTTTATGCATCAGTTTTCGCCGCCGAGCTTGCGTACAGGGGGGACAAATATCGGGACTGTGAGGTCCGCGCTGTCGACGACGATGGCAATGAGATTGCCCGAATGCCGGTGGTCGTTCCATCATGAACAGCGACTCAAACAAATGAAGGATGCCAATGCTGCCGCTGCGCTGTTCATGTTGTGAAGTCTTCATTTGACCACAAGAGCGCTCGTTTGCGACATTGACTATCGAAGGCTACTTGGCGTGCTTCGACGCGACGTGACCGTTTGGCGGGCAGTTTATTTGCCGACAGCCGGTGGGTGCTTCGGACATGGTCAATCAGCTTGTCGAGGTGGTCAAGAATCCGCGGCGATCCAAAACGAGGTGCATTGTTCCGATGTGCTTATGGTTGGCCGAATAAAGATGGCGTCGCCAGCTGGTGGGATTGCCATTGAGATTGGGCATGCCGGCCGCGTCCTTCACATAAGTGATCATCGATTCTGTCTCCAACCGCGATCGTCGTGTGTTGCAGTCTGCCTGTGATTGCTGCTCGACCGTTGATCCTGCAGGCGATCGCTCATATCGCAACTGGCCACTACGCACATCGTTAGAGGTCGCGCGATCCGTCAGGAATCGACTCAGTCAGCTATCTTAGGCGCTTCAGCGGTTCAATATTCTTGCAGCAGAACCTCTGCATGTTCGAAAGCGTGTTGTGGATTTTTAGTATCCGCGACTTTGAGGGTGATTTACGTGCTGTCGAACCACCTCCCATGGCGACAGATTTTACCCTTCAACTGCGAGAGGTCGACGAAGAGGTCCGCCTGCCGTCGCAGTTCGTGGGCGATCATTGCCGGTTGAGTTGCGATGCTGGACATGACGGCGACGCGGACGCCGTGACCCTGCACGGCTTGGACAAGCCGACGAAAATCACCATCGCCCGAAACCAGAACCATTTCATCCATGTGACCTGCGAGATCCATTGCATCGACTGCCAGTTCGACGTTCACGTTGCCCCCAATTCTACGATGCCCCTTCGTATCGACGATCTCCTTCGCGACCTTCGTCACCACGGTAAAGCCGTTATAGTCGAGCCAATCGATTAGCGGGCGCGTAGACGAATATTCCTGGCCTTCCAAGAGCACGGTGTAATAGAACGCTCGGATCAGGGTTCCACGACTCTGGAATTCGTTAAGCAGGCGCTGATAGTCGATGACAAAGCCGAGCATCTTGGCGGTCAAGTAAAGATTGAGACCGTCAATGAATACCGCGACCTTGCTCGAGCCTAGGGACATTAGCCTGTGAATTGCTTTCTGCTCACAACAACACGACTCTTTGTGGAATCGCCGGAATCATGAATTTAGCTGGCGAGCTAACATCATTCGTGGGCGAAGCGGTACGAACGCGGCAACGATTTTTCAATCTGTTTGTACGAAATCGTACAGTGTGCCATCTCAGCAGATAAGAGCGTATTAAGACGTCCTTTGATGTCTACCGAAGTCCGCAACAAATTGCTGCGTCTGCTTCCGAGCGATGAACTTGAGAAAGTTCTATCGCTCTCGGAAGAGGTGTCGATGGCTAAACGCCAAGTTCTCCACCGCTACGGCGTTCGCATGCCGTACGTCTATTTTGTGGAAACCGGACTCGTATCGGTCGGGGCCAAGGTGGATCCTCAAAAGTTTGTTGAGGTCTGGCTCATTGGCTCGGAAGGACTTGTTGGAGTTCCTCTCGTGCTGACGATAAACACACAGCCGATGCATCGCCGAACTGTGCAGGTCGGGGGTGTCGCCTATCGCCTCAGGGTGGATCGGTTTCAGCAGGCACTCGCTGTGCTGCCGGCGTTTCGCACCGTGGTCCACGCCTATGTTGCGTCGGTCTTGGTTCAGACCGCTCAATCAGGCGCATGCAATACGGTCCATCCGTTACAGCAGCGTCTTGGGCGATGGTTGCTGCTCGCGCGCGATGCCTTGCAATCTGACGACATTCCACTTACCCACCAAGTGCTCGCTCAACTTCTCGGCGTGCGCCGCGCGGGGGTGACGGAGAGCCTTATTCTGCTCAGAAAGGAGGGGCTCATCGAAATGATGCGCGGTCGGCTTGTCATACGTGACGCTTTTCGACTGGAGCAAAGCTCCTGCCCTTGCTGGCGGTTGATCAAACGCGAGTACGAGCGCCAGCTTGTAAGCACCGAAGGTGCCGACATCCGAGCGTTGCCCACGCAGATTACGAGGGCAAAGCGGCCTCCGATCACTTTCTCGTAAGACAAAAAACCGTGTAGGCCTTATGCTGGAAGAGCGATCGGCGCGAGGTTGGGGGCTGGACGGCTGGCTGCTTGCTGCGGCGATCACATGGACGCTGGTCGTCACTAGCCTGTTGCTCTGGCTTCTCTTCTTCGTCTGACAATGCCCAGTCCAGGGTCACTTGATGTGTGCGCGAAGCTTTGCAAAGGCCCGATCCGTTGCCATGAAGCGCGTCAACATCGGGGCAATCAGCTTGACCGGATCGCCAACGGGCTGATTACTCTCGCGCGCAAGTAACTCGGCATAGGCGACCAAATCTCGGTGTACGCTTGCGGGCAGCTCGTGCGTGACCTTCACCGGCTTGTCGTCGGTGAGTGCACCGAGTTTGAGTTTGGCCATGCTCTTAGCTCCTGTATGGTTCAAGCGCGAGATCGCTATTGACCATGACCCGCACCGGAAACCCTGGACGTATGGTCAGCGTCGGCTGGATGTTGAGGCTACGCCGGACGATTTGCTGACCGGTTTGATTGAGAGACTCTCCCGCTCCCCGCCGCAGCGCCTGTATGATGCCGCTGTTGCTACTGTTAACGTCGCTGCCCGAATTCACTTCGGTCCCAACCGCCAGCAGGGTTGAGAGCGCAGCCGCGTCCAACAATTCCTTCCAATGATTGTCGACTTGATCCTCAAGGCCAGAATACCCCGCAGCGTCGGCTCCCGGCTGCCGTTCCAGCACGATGGAGCGGCCGTTGGGCATGATCAGCCTGGTCCAGACTAGTAGCACACGCGATTGCCCAAATGCGACCTGGCTGTCGTAGGTCCCGATCAGCCGGGCGCCCTGGGGCCGCTGTATTGACGGCCGGTCGCGGCGCTTTTCGGCATGGCCAAGGACGCATTCGCCGCGGTGCCCCAAGGCTGCATCCATGGCACTCGGCCTGCCTCAAGTTCAGCGATGATCTTGTTAGTGATTTCATCATAAAGGCTTGCCCGGTCCTCATCGGTACGCGCTCGAGGAGAATGTCTGGACATCGCGGGTCTCCGCGACGGGCGCCGCGAGCCTCTCTCGCAGCCTGTAACCCGTCACGGCAAAACCCGGGCAGCACTCTTCCTCTCAGCCTCTTTCGCGAGGAAACGATGGCGTGTGACTTGCGAGAGCCCGGTTTGGCCCTCGCCGCACACACAAGTGAGAGAACGCAAAATCTACGAAGCGTGCCGCCTTCGTCCCATTTCTTCATGGGACTTGGCCTTGAGTGTCTAGGGGCCGCAGGCCCTAAACAGGCGTGCGCCAATGGCGCATCGCCCGACTGAAATGGCACCCGGAGAGCGTGAGCATAGCGACCCGAAGGGGCACGCGGGTCCGAGTGCAGCGACGAGACCGGTTAACAGCGGCACCCGGGACAGGGGCAGTGATAGCGATCGCCGAAGGCGAGCCCCTTTTCCGAGCGCCCCCGGCGAGGAGCTCCGCAGTCTCTGCGCGAGGGATCGAAGCCGGACGGCCCGCGCGGAATCGACTGCAATCACAGCCCCAGAAGCCTGACGCTGATTATGATCGGAACCAAACAAACTCTGGCCGCCCTAATAAACTCCCCTACGTATTGCGGCTTCGACTGGCCTTCTGCTCAGCCCTCGAACGGCTCGCTTCCGACAATCTCGATTCCGAAGCCCGAAAGGCCCTTGTACTCGTGAATGGAAGAGGAGAGATTGCAGATCGATGAGACGCCGAGATCACGCAGAATCTGCGCGCCGACTCCGACCTCTCGCCATTGTTTGTTGCGGTCAGCGTCCACTGAACTCTGATCTGCCAAGGGCTCAACCGGCACGCCGGCAGCACCGTCTCGAAGATAGACTAGCACACCGGACTTGCGCTTTTTGAAATGCTCCAGGGCCTTCAGGACCCGTTGCGGTCCGCGAAACAAGTCCTTGACGATGTTGGGCTTGTGAAACCGAGTCAAGACATTTTTGCCGTCGCCGACGTTTCCGTACACGAGAGCGAGGTGGAAGATCTCGTCGAATGGCGAGCGGTAAGCGTGACCTTCCAGTGGACCGATTGGGCTGTCGATCGTGAACGACGAAACTCTCTCAATGAGTTTCTCGCGAGCCTGCCGGTATGCGATCAAGTCAGAAATCGTAACGTGCTTCAGCTTCTGCTTCTCCGCGAAAGCAGTGACCTGCGGCCCCTTCATTACGGTGCCGTCATCGTTCATCAGTTCGCTTAGAACGGCGACCAGAGGCAGTCCCGATAGTCGGCAAAGATCAATGCCTGCTTCGGTATGACCGGAACGCATCAGAACGCCACCATCTCTGGCGATCAGCGGAAAGATATGACCGGGCCTGGCAAGATCGTTCGGCCCGACGTTTGAGTTGACCAGGGCGCGGCACGTCGCCGTACGTTCTTCGGCAGAGATGCCGGTCGTCATTCCCGGCTTGTAGTCGATCGAAACCGTGAACGCGGTCGAGTAATTCGAATCGTTGTGGGCGACCATTGGATCGAGGCGAAGCCTGCGCGCGTCTTCGACCGTCACGGGTGCACACACAATTCCCGAGGTGTGACGAACGATGAACGCCATCTTCTCTGCGGTACAGAGCGAGGCCGCGACGATCAGATCGCCCTCTCCTTCCCGATCGTCATCGTCGGTCACGACAACGATTTCACCGTCGGCAAATGCCTTCAACACGTCGGGAATTGAATGAGCCATCTTCCGTACTACCTCAAACAACCATCTTGGATGAAGCGGTATGGACTAGATCGCTTCAGGGCGCAATGGTCGACCATCGCGCCCGAAACCCCAGATTTTTCCTCTACTTACGGATTCTGACGCGAACGGCCTGCCACGGCTTTCCGGGGAGACGGACGCCGAATGCCGCCTCCGGCCCGGCATTATGCACGACGCCAAGATGTCCACGCAGCGCCGGCGAAACCGGAAGCGGTGCCTTCTCCAGTGGAGTGATCGTCATATCCCAGGTGTCGATCAGGTCAATGTCATAATCGCCATCTTCCATCGGCAGTCCGACCGCCCATTCGCGCGGCTGGTGCTCACCAAAATAGAGATAGCGTACGTCGCCGTCGTGAGCACCGGAAATGCGACTGAACTCGCCGCGGGAATTTGCCGGCGTATAGGGTGTGAGACCTCGCTTGACGTCCTGTTCGAGCAGATCCCGCAGGAAGGAGATCCGCTTCCAGCTTTCGCCGCGGAGCGCGCCGCCCTTCGCCCACCACAACAGATCCTCGGGATGCATGAAGGTCTCACCATGACCGGCATAACCACCGCGCATTACCGTGATCCAGAAGCGATGGACGAGCTCCTGCGCGGATATGTTGCCCCAGGGACGCGGAATGTTGCCTTCGTATTCGGGCTCGTCGTTGATGACGGGCTTACCCCAGGTGTCGCGCCAGGTCGCCGTGAGCTTGACGTCCCAATTCTGGATGCACACGTGATCGACCCACGGCTTCCGATGATCGAAGTTCATTCTGGGATTGCCGTTGTGGATCGATTTAACGTGCCTGTTAGGGTCGCACTCTTCCACAACATGGAAGAGGCGATCCCAATACTCGACGGGCTTGACGTCAAGGAGGAAGTCATACTCGTTCGCGAGCGACCACCAGACGTTGGCGTAGGCCGACAGACGCGCGACGACGTAACGGAGATAGCGCGCATCGTGCTCCTCTCCCATCAGACAATAGCCCCAGCGATCGTAGGGGTGAAACAGAATGATGTCGGCCTCCACGCCCATCTCGCGCAATCGCAAGACCTGCGCGTCGAGATGACGAAAGGCCGCAACGTTAGGACGGTCGAAATGCTCCTTTCCGTCGGCGCCGACCTCGAACATCGGCATCAGCGGTTCGTTGTTGTTGTAGATGTAGTGCTTCGGGAATACGCACATTCGGATCTTGTTGAACCGCGCGACGCGAAGGGTCTCGAAGGTTTGTTCCTGCATCGCCAGCGGCTGATGCGTCCAGGCATAGCAGGTCGTCCCGAAGGGAAAATACGGCGTGCCGTCAGCATGAGCGAAATGAAACTGGTTTTTCACACGCACCGGTCCGTGGAAGCCGGGCCGAGCGGGACCGCAGACGAAGGACCCTTCACGGCCATTCAGCTCGGGCCGGTTCGACTCTGTCGTAAACCGCCACTCACCTTCGGTATCGGGCATGAAGCGAATACGCCATATCTGGTCGCCATCGTAAAAGCCCTTTGCGACCACCTGTCTGCTTCCGAACGAGAATACGGCGCTCAGCGACGCGTCAGTGAACGGGTTAGCCAGATCCGCCCCTTTCAGCTCGACCTCGAAAACATCCCACAATGCGACTTGCTGCTTCACGATTCACCCCTTGACTGCGCCGGCGGTCAAACCACCGACGAAATAGCGTTGGAAGATCAGATAAACGACGACGGCCGGGACGACGGTCGTCACGATGGCCGCATTGAGCGGCCCATAGTCGCTGCCGAACTCGCCTTGAAATCCCATGAGCGCAAGCGGCAGCGTCCAGTTCTTGTTGTTGAGCAGGATTACGAGCGCCATCGCGAACTCGTTCCAGGTGGCCACGAAATCTAGAATGAACAGCGCGGCAAGAACCGGCAGCGAGATCGGCAGAAACACCTGCCGGAAGATTGTGAAATGCGATGCGCCGTCGACGATGGCCGCTTCGCTCAGCTCCTCGGGGACTTCCTTGAAGAAGCCATGGAGGATGAAGACCTGATAGGGCACGCCGAACGCGATGTAGGGCAGCCAGAGACCAATGAAGGTGTTGATCGCACCGATACCGTTCACGACGGAAAATAGTGGAGCGAGCATCACCTGGAACGGCAGCATGGTGCCGAACACAAACAGTGCGAGGAGGCTTTTCCCGTACGGCAACTTGATCCGCGATAGCGCATAAGCCGCCATAGCCGAGAACGCCAGGCCGATCGGCACCTTCACGAAGGTAACGATGACACTGTTAAGGAAGGTCGTGCTGAACCGGCCGCGCTCCCACGCCGACGTATAGTTCTGCCAATAGAACTCGGCGGGCGGAGCGAACGCACTTCCGCCCATCACTTCTTGCGTCGACTTGAGAGACGTCGATACGATGAATACGGCCGGCGCGATCCAGATCAGCGCCAAAATGATCAACACGATCCAAAGGGTGACCAGGAGCGGGTCGATACGATCCGAGCCCATCTGCCGGAATGGAGCCGTCGCTGCGCTCATGCGGCCCGTCCCTGCGCCTTGTCTATCCTCGCCCGCCAGAAGAGGTAGGGAACGATGACAGCGATCGTCATCAGAAGCAGCACGACCGCGACGGCCGCACCTCTGCCGAAATCATGGATCTGCATGGATTGCGTGAACGCCCACAAGGCCAACATCTGGGTCGATTGCGCGGGGCCGCCGCCCGTCATGCCGTAAACGATGTCGAACGCCCTCAAGGACTGGATGAGCGACAGGACGATCACCACTGTCGTCGTCGTACGCAGCGCCGGAAGGATCACATATCTCAGGACTTGAGATCGACTCGCGCCATCCATGCGCGCCGCCTCGATCAGGGAATCCGAGACACCCTGCAGCCCGGCCAGGAACAGCACCATGGAGAAACCAGCGTGTTGCCAGATGTAGCCCGCAAAAATCGAATAGAGCGCGATCTTCCTGTCGCCCAGCCAGTCGGGGATCAGAGCCTGCAATCCGAGATCGGTCAGAAACGTGCTGAACAATCCGAAGAATGGATCGTACATCCACTTCCACATAGTCGCGACCGCGATCGGAGCAATGACCACCGGCAGGTAGAACACCGCGCGTAAGGCATTGCGTCCGGGCAACGCCTGGTTCAAGGCCAGCGCCAGAAAGAAGCCGGCGACCGGAGGAATAACGATGGCAAGCGCGGTCCAGATCACGGTGTTGCCGAACGCCATCCAGAAGACCGGATCGTCCCTGAATATGAAGATGTAGTTGGCGAAGCCGACGAATTCGCGCGCCGGCGACAGCCCATTCCACTTCTGGAAACTGAGCACGAAGACTTCGATCATCGGATACAGGGCAAAGCCCGCATAGATGATCAGCGCAGGAGCGAGCAAAATCCAGCCCTGCACCTGCGCGGACGTGAGGCCGTCACGCCAGCTGCGTCGGGAGAGAACCATCGTATCCGACGAGACGACCTCCATGGTTAGCCTCTCTTGTCGATGAACGTCTGCAGTGTTGCAGCCGCCTTGCCTGGCTCCATCGTGTCGCTGGCAACAGCATTAATGATGCGCCAGTATTCTGTGGTGACATCGAGCGGGAAGGCCTGATCTCCGTTCACAAAGCTCGCCTTGTACTTTGCGAACATGTCGAACCATGCCCTGTCCAGATCGTCGGGGTTCTTGGGAACGACGTTCTTGTTTATGCCAAGGACGCCGAACGCACCAACGTTCTCCTGCTGAACTTTGTCGGAAATGACGAAGTCCATGAACTTTGCGGCAAGCTCGACCTTGCCTTTCGGGTTGACGTACATATTGACACCGAAACCGTAGATCCGCTCGGTGCCAGTGGGGAATGGGAACACACCGAAATCCTGCACATTCTTGATCTCCGAGCGCAATTGGTTCGGCATCCAGTCGCCCTCCAACATCATCGCTGCACGGTTCACTTCAAATAACTTTCTTGCCTGGGTTTGGTCATAGCTCATGAACGGCTTGAGAGCGTATTCGCTGGTCCACTTGTGAAGCTCGTTGAAAGCGTCAGTCGCGCAAGCGGTCTCGCTCCACTTGACCGTCATCGCCATCAGCGCATCGTGCGTCTTGACGCCGCACTTCGTCTCAAGGAGAACATCCATCAGGCGCATAACGTGCCAGTTCACGCTACCGCCGAATGCGATTGCAGGAATACCTGACTGCTTGAGCTTGCCGGCGGCGGCGATCAATTCGTCATACGTCTTCGGTAGCTCGGTGATCCCTGCCTTCTTGAACAGCTCCTTGTTGTAGTACAAGGCCTCGCCATTCAGCTGATATGGCACACCATGCTTGTGCGGCGGATAGAGCGATGAGTTTGCGTCAGCAAGCGGTCGAAGGACGTTTTCCCACTTATACTTTGTAAAGTACTCCTCGACCGGAGCACTCATTCCGGCTTTCACAAACTCGCCTCCCAATCCGAGGCCGGTCCACATGTAGTAGAGATCTGGCCCGGCCTTAGACGCCGCAGCGATGCGAAGCGCAGACTTGTGCTCGTCGACCGACCGCGTCTCCATCTTGATGGTAACACCAGGGTTAGCCGCTTCGAACTGAGAGAAGATCTGCTTCAGCGCCTTGTCTTCTGCGGGACCCACTGTTCGGTTCCAGATAACCAGTTCTTCGGCTCTGGCGTTGGACGGCGCCAACGATGTCAGAACGCCAATCGCCGCCAATGCACTTAGTACAGCTTTCATGCTCTCCTCCTGTTAACTCACTCAAAGAATTTGTCTTCGCTGCGAGTGACTTGAGCGCGATCAACTCAATTGAGACTCGAGCGCGAACCGCCGATACATCCGGCGCTGCATCTGATCGAGGACGACTGCCGCGATGATGACCATGCCCTTGATGACCATCTGCCAGAACGAGCTGACACCGAGCATCACCAAACCGTCCGACAACACGCCGATCACGAATGCACCGATCAGGGTGCCGGCGATCGTACCGCGTCCTCCGGACAGCGACGTTCCCCCGAGCACGGCCGCGGCAATGGCGTTGAGCTCGAACGTCTCGCCCGACGCTGGGTGGGCGGCCACCAGCTCGGAGGCGATGACCAGTCCGGCGAAGGCCGCGCAGAACCCCGAAATCATGTACGCAGACACCTTGATCCTGTTGACGCGCACGCCCGAAAGCGCCGCCGCCCGCTCATTTCCTCCGACAGCATAGACTTGGCGCCCGAATGGCGTCCGGCCGGCGACATAGGCCGCGACCGCAGCAAAAATTACGAGCGCGACGATCGAGACCGGGACTCCCAGGAGCGTGCCGGAGCCGAGGAATGGAAAGCCGGTATTGCCGAGATTGGCGTCGCCGACCAGGTTCGAGAACGTCGCGCCATCTGAAATCAGCAATGCCGCGCCGCGAGCGACATACAGCGTGCCGAGGGTCGCGATGAACGGGGCGACGTTGAGGCGCGTGATCAGCAATCCGTTAATCAGGCCGACGCCGGCGCCGACTGCGAGCGAGATCGCAACGGTTTCGACGACGTTCGGGAAGATCGTAACGCCGAACACGTCGAGCGGGATTCCGCGCGTCAGGAGCGAGCCGGCGATCATTCCGCAGATGCCGACGATGGAACCCACCGACAGATCAATGCCGGCCGTCAGGATCACAAACGTCATGCCGATCGCGAGGATTGCGTTCACCGCCACATGCTTCGCAACGATGATGAGCGTTGGAATATCGAGGAAGTTCGGGGTCGTGACACCGAAGAACACGAACACCACGATGAGCGCGATGAAGGTCCGGAAGCTCATCAGCAGCAACGCAAGCGGCCGCCTGCGCTGCGATGGATCGGACTTGACCGTCGGCAGGGCTTCGCTGCTCATGACACCAGCCTTTCCTGTGCCGGGAACGCCGCCGTCGAGGCTTCGACAAGGGCTGCTTCGGTCGCGTCGTCGCGGGCGTATTCCGCCGCGATCTGTCCGCGCGACATCACGACGATCCGGTCGGCATAGCCGAGCGCTTCCTTGAGGTCCGAGGTCGAAAAGACCACAGCCAGTCCCGCATCGGAGAGCTGACGCATCACCCTGAAGATCTCGGCCTTTGCGCCGACGTCGACGCCGCGGGAAGGTTCGTCGAGAAGAATGACAGAGGGCCCCGTCATCAGGCTCTTGCCGATGACCACCTTCTGCTGGTTGCCACCACTCAACGCCGTGACTTCGACCTCGGGCGAGGAAACCTTGATCGTCATGCGCTTGATCATGTCACGCGCTTCCGACTTCTCATCCGACGCGTTGAGCGAAAACAATCGTGTGAAGCGGCGAAGACTTGCGAGCGAGAGATTGGCACGGACCGACAGTGTCTGGACCAGGCCGTCGCGCTGCCGGTCCTCAGGCACCAGCACCAAACCTCGCTCAATGCGGTCCGAGATGGAGAGGCCTGAAAGATCCCTGCCATTGATTTCGATATGGCCTACAGCTTGCGGCTGCTGGCCCATCAGGCATTCGAACAATTCGGACCGGCCTGCGCCGAGCAAGCCGTATAGACAGACGATCTCGCCGGCTCGGACGGAAAGATCGACGTGATCGACGAGGAAGCCGCCGGCCGCGCGTGGCAGCGAGAGGCCTCGCACCGTCAGCGCATTGCCGCCCAGTTGGCCAGCCTTCTCCTGCAGCGCCAGTTTGGTCGACCCCACCATCCGCTCGATGATCCAGTCGATCGAGATATCCTTAATCAGCGCGTCGGCCTGACGACGACCATCCCGCAGGACGGTGATGTAGTCGCCGATACGCATGATCTCTTCGAGCCGATGCGAAATATAGATGATGGCAACGCCATGCGCCTTGAGGTCGCCAATGACCTTGAAAAGAATCTCGACCTCGGCAGCGCTCAGTGCGGATGTTGGCTCGTCCATAATCAGCACGTCGACATCGGCCGCGAGCGCCTTGGCGATCTCGACGATCTGCTGCTGACCGATCCGCAGGTCGTCAACCAGCCGGTTCGGATCGATCGGGTGCTCCAGCCTGGCGAGCAACCTCTTCGCCTTCTCCACCTGCCGCGTCCGGTCGATGTCGAACCCAAAGCGCGTCGGCGGATCGATCAAGCTAAGATTTTCTGCCACACTCAAATTGGGGCAGAGATTGAGCTCCTGATAAATAATGCCGATGCCTTGCCGCGCCGCATCGCGGACGGACTGAAAGCTGACTTGTTGCCCGTGCAATACGAGCCTGCCCGTGCTGGGCTCCGTTGCCCCAGCCAGGATCTTCATCAGCGTGGACTTGCCAGCGCCGTTCTCGCCGACGAGCACATTGACCGCGCCACGGCGGACTTCGAAGTCCACGTCCTGCAGCGCGATGGTACCAGGAAACACCTTTCCGACGCCTTCGGCCTTTAGAATGATGTCGTTGTCGGGAGCGACAGAGGCATTCATGTCTTGCCTCCCTTGCCCGGTTCGATGATGACCGGCGTCGCGGTGATGGTGTCGCTGCCGATGACCGCGGCGGCGTAGAAGGCAATCGTCTTGCCCGTCGCTTCGGTCGGATCGAATGATTCGCGGGCAACCTTACTGGCTCGATCGTTCAGGGCGCGCGACACCTGCGCGTACTGGATCTGGTTGACGAAGTCACCGAACTTGATGAACGGCAGCGCGTCCCGCAGCGCGGTGCCGAACACGACGGGGCCGACCTGCAGATCGACCTTACGCGGTCCCGCTGCCGTCTGCAGTTCGAGCGAAACGATAGCGTGGCGCGAGGCTGTATCGACAGCCACGATCTTGCCCTCACCCTTGACCTCGTAAGTCCAGGGATTGCCGTCGCCTTCGCGATGGCCATGGGCCTGACCAGCCTTGTCAGGATCCTTCGCTATATCGGCCAGCAGCGCCCCGAGTTCGATGGCCCGGCTCTTGAAATCTGGCAGAACCTTCGATGTCCAGATCTTGTCGACGTACCCATTAGCGTCGAACTCATCGGCCGACTTCGCCTTTGCGGCCTTGAGGTCTCCATTGGCCACGACCTTGCAGCCCCCAAGGGCAGCGGCGATCATGAGAACTAGTGTGTGTCGTCGCGTGAGGGTCATCGATCAATTCGGCGCGAAGTGTTGGTCAGGACTGCAGCGGCGTCGCGTGCGGCGCCGCTTTTGGCGGCGGGCGACAAGCCGCCCGCACCTTGCGACTACTTAGCCAAGGTAAAGTTGTTCAACTTACCTGCGTTGTCCTTGGTGATCAGGACGCAATCGATCGACTGCTTCTCAGGCTTTCCGGTCGAACCCTTGGCGAGATAGGCATCGGCCTGCTCGACGGCGAGCTGAGCGATCTGGAATGCGGGCTGCAAAACGGTCGCAGCGATCTTTCCGGCCTTGACCTGATCGCGCACGTCGTTCGATCCGTCGAAGCCGACCACGATCACGTCGTCGCGATGTGCCGCCTGCAGCGCCGCGGCTGCGCCCATTGCCATTGTGTCGTTGCCGGAAATCACACCCTTGATCTCGGGGTGGGCTTGCAGCATCGACTCCATCTTCGAATAGGCTTCGGTCTGACTCCAGTTGGCACTCTGCTTGGCCACGAGCTTCAGGTCGGAAAACTGATCGAGCACATCGTGGTAACCCTTGGAACGGATTCCGGCATTGGTGTCCGACTCCTTACCGACGAGTTCCGCGTACGGTCCCTTCTCGCCCATCTTCTTGGCGAACTCTTGGCCGCCGAGTGTGGCCCCCTGGTAGTTGTTCGAGACGATCTGGGCGACGGCAATTCCGGTTTTGTTGATCTCACGATCGATCAGGAAGCTAGGAATCCCAGCGGTCTTCGCTTTCTGTACGGCTTCGATCGACGCGTCCGCGCCGGCATTGTCGAGAATGATGGCCGCAGCCTTGCGGGCGATGGCCGTATCGATCAGCTGGTTCTGCTTGCTTGCGTCGTCGTCATGGGACAGTACGAGCGTGTCGTAACCAAGCTCTTTCGCCTTGGCTTCGGCGCCGTCGGCTTCAGTCGCAAAGAACGGATTGTTGTGGGGCGGCGTGATGATTACGATCAGCTTGCCGTTGCCGGCAGCAAATGCGTTCGCGCTGGTCAGCGCGGCGAGCGCGAATGTCGCGCAACCGATGGTCTTCAACCAATTCATTTCGTTTCCTCCTCTTCCCTTATTCGAGCGCCTGTGGCGACGCTTTCCCAACCCCTCCATGGAGGGGAAGCTCTTCACGAATCATTTCTTCGCACCGGCGATGGCCTGGTCGATAGCCGACCGCCATCCCTCAACCAATTGGTCGCGCGAACTCTCGTCCGACGTCGGTGCGAAAACGTCAGCTTCCGTGATCAGGCGCGACAGCGCATGTTCTTCGCTCCAAAGACCCGCGCCGATCCCGGCCATGATGCCTGCGCCGATTGCGCTCAGCTCGGCGACACGGCTCCGGCGCACTGGCTTCTGAAGGATGTCCGACTGGATCTGCATCAGCAGGTCGTTGCGCGATGCGCCACCGTCGGCGGATAAGGCCGACAGCTGCATGCCGCGATCGGCCTCCATCGCAACGAAGACATCGTGTATCTGCAAGGCGATAGCTTCGAGCGTGGCGCGCGCGAAATGTGCCGGGCGCGTCGAAAGCGACATGCCGGTGAAAAGGCCGCGAACATCGGCTCGCCAATGAGGGGCACCGAGGCCAGCCAGCGCCGGCACGAAAAACATGCCGTCGCTGGACTCCACCGATTGCGCCAGCCGCGCGAGCGCGGACTCGTCGGAAAGCCCAAGCAATGAGGTCGCGAAGGCGGCGGCCTGGCCTGACACGGAAATATTGCCCTCGAGCGCATAGGCCACCTTGCCGCCGGCGCCCCATGCGATCGTCGATGAAAGACCGTTGCGCGACCGAACAGGGCGTTCGGTGAGCGTCATGAGCGAGGAGCCGGTGCCGTAGGTCGCCTTCACCGCGCCTGGCGCACGAATTCCGTGGCCGTAGAGCGCCGCGTGCGAGTCGCCCATCATCGCGCCGATTGCGACGCCCTGAGGTATGGCGCCCTGCGCTATCGTCAGGCCGAACGAGCTGTCGGAGGGTAGCGCCTGCGGTAGCAGCGCGACCGGTGCATCAAATAGACGACCGAGTTCGTCATCCCAACACAGGCGGTGAATGTCGAACAGCTGCGTACGGGACGCATTGCTGAAATCAGTGGCGTGCGCCTTGCCCCCTGTCAGCTTCCACAGCAGCCAGGAGTCGACGGTTCCGGCGCAGACGTTTCCGACCTTCGCTGCGGCGCGTACGCCGGGGATATTGTCGAGCAGCCAGCCGATCTTCGCGGCGGGAAAAAGCGGATCCAACCCAAGCCCCGTCTTGCTGGCCACAAGCGTCTCGACTTCGGGGCGGCGCAACGGCGCGAGTCGTTCGGTCGAGCGTCGGCATTGCCAGGTCACGCAGGGGCCAAACGCGTCCCCGGTCGCACGATCCCACAGCAGCACGGATTCACGCTGGTTGGAGATGCCGATCGAGACGAGCTTGACGTCGGGACGGACCCGCAGGCACTCGTCGACCGCAGCCTGAACCGACTGCCAGATCGCTTCACCCGATTGTTCGGCCCAGCCGGGCTTGGGATGGGTCACCGCCATCGGAACGGACGCGCGCGCGACGATACTGCCCGCGGCGTCGATCAAGAGCGCCTTGGTGTTCGTCGTGCCCTGGTCTATGGCGAGGACGCCCGAGGTCATGCCGCCTTTCTCGCTTCGATGGTTTGGCGAACAGCATCGGCAATACCGCTCGCCGTCAGGCCGTAGCGTTCGAGCAGAAACTCAGGCGAGCCGGTTGGCAGGAAACCTGGGAAACCCAGGATTCGCAGACGGCACGGGCACGAGGTGGCGACCACTTCGGCGACCGCGCCACCCAATCCACCTCGGACCGAATGCTCCTCCGCGGTAACGATCGCGCCGGTCGCCGCAGCGGACCGGATCGCGTCAACGTCCAGCGGCGCGACCGTTGCCATATTGACCACGCGAACGTTGACTCCGGAGGCGGCCAGCTGTTCTGCCGCTTCGACGGCTCGCGCGACCATGACGCCGTTCGCGATGATCGCGGCGTCATGTCCTTGCCTCAGGATCTCCGCCTTGCCGATCCGGAAGACCGCATCTGAAGAACGCACGAGATCGGGCACGGCCATGCGACTGATCCGCAGGAAGAACGGACCTTCAGTCGCTGCGGCGGCCTTGACCGCCTGCTCCGTCTCCCAACGATCGGACGGCGCAACGATCGTCAGATTGGGAAGCAGCCTCAACCAGGCAAAATCCTCGATCGAGTGATGCGTCGGACCGAGTTCGCCGTAAGCAACGCCACTCGACATGCCGCAAAGCTTGACGTTGGTATTGGAATAGGCGACGTCAGCCTTGATCTGCTCGAGTGCGCGCGCCGTCAGGAAACACGATGCGCCCGAAACAAACGGCACTTTACCGCCATTGGCGAGACCGGCGGCGACGCCGACCATGGCCTGCTCCGCGATGCCGACGTTGATCAGCCTGCTCGGAAACCGCTTCTGGAAACCGACGAGCTTGCTGGACCCGACGCTATCGTTGACGACGGCGACGATCCGTTCATCCCCCTCGGCGAGGGCCTCAATCGTCTTCGCAAAGGCTTCCCGGCAATCGTAGCGACCGGCGACGTTACTCTCTGCGCTCATCAGCCGATCTCCTGCAAAGCGAGCTCATACTGAGCCTGATTGGGAACGCCGTGATGCCAGGACACCTGATCGCGCATGAAGGAAATTCCCTGTCCCTTGTGCGTTCGAGCGAGCACGCACAGAGGCTTTGTTCGTCCCGCCGTGGACGCGGTGAAGATCGACAACAGCGCATCGTGGTCGTGGCCATCGACTTCGACGACGTCCCAACCGAAAGCACGCCACTTGTCGGCAAGCGGCTCAAGCGCAGCCGTGTCCTCTGTGCGCGCGCCCTGTTGCAGGCCGTTGCGATCCACGATGAGCGTGAGGTTCGAGAGCTTGCGATGGCCGGCCGTCAGGGCTGCCTCCCAATTGCTTCCCTCCTGCAATTCTCCATCGCCGACCACGACGAAAACGCGATAGTCCGCCTTGTCGATCTGGCCAGCGATCGCCACACCGACGGCCACGGGCATGCCGTGACCGAGGGGGCCGGTGTTGGTCTCGACGCCCGGCGTGTAGTTGCGATTGGGGTGGCCGTTCAGATTCGACAACGGCTGCATATAGGTTTCGAGCTGATCGAGCGGGAAGAAGCCCTTCTCGGCCAGTGTCGCGTAGAGCGCGCCGGTACAATGCCCCTTGCTCAGGATGAAACGGTCACGCTTGGGGTCGTTGGGATTGGCCGAATCTACGCGCAGGGCACCGAAATACAGTGTGGCCAGGATGTCGGTCACAGACATGTCGCCGCCGGGATGTCCCTGCTTGGCTCGATAGACCATTTCGAGCGCGAGCCGCCGAATTTGACGCGCCTTTGCGACCGTCAACTCGGCAAGTGGATGAGAACTAGACAAGTGAAGCCTCCGAAGAATTGCAACACGCTCAGCGAACCAGAATTGGCGTCGCCGGCTCCGGTCGCTCATGGCGGTAGAGCGGCCAATCGAGATAATTGGCGATCGCCTCCTCGACGATGGCGGCGTGCTTGCCGCGCACCATGGCGACGTGATGCTCAAATCCGTTGCGGGAAATGAAGCTCAACAGGCCGCGAAGATTGGGCACGGTCGTGACGGCAATGCCGCCGTCCATCGGGAATGGATCATCGGTGAATGCCCCCTCCCCCACATACGCCTTGACTGTGCCCTGGCGGTCATCCGTTGACAGGCGGAAGAAAGTCATCGGTCCTGACTTGACCTTACCCTTCACTGCGCCGAAGCATTTTTCGCGACCGATGACCTCACCGAGCACATCGAGATTGGAAATCTCCGGCGTGTCCCCGATGAAGCTCTTGGGAAAGTTGCCGCAGTGCGTACAAACGCATTTGTCGCGCTCGCTGCCGTAGTTGTTGTTCCAGTCCAGAATGGCCGGTGGCGCCTTGGAGGCGAGAGCGAGCGCGTACATCGAGATCGCGCCCATCACGTCCACTTCGCACGCGCTCGGCATCAACTTCTCGCCCATCATGCTCATCGAGAGGCACGATGCGCAGCCGAAATTATCCTGGATGCTGCGCCAGCACTGGATGGAGGACGCATCACAATCGCTTTCGGCGATCCAGCGGTCGACGGCGATCGAGAAGCACGCCTGCTTGACGATATTCTCGCGCTTGATCGTTTTGGGGATCGAGCCATAGGCGGAGATCTCGTCGAGCTTCGCCTTGACGTCGCGATCCGCCTCTGAAAGCGCAGATGCGGAGGCAATGATCTCCGACAGATCGACGGTAACCACGGTGATGCCCGAGGCCTGCAGCAATTTTTCGCTGTAGCGCATCGTGTGGAACGGCGGTGTGCGCGCACCGATCGCGCCAATCCGCGCGTTCTTCAATCCGCGGACTGTACGGCAGACGGCTGCAAATCTGTCTAGATCGTTCCCGAAGGTCTCGCCATCCACATCGAGCGTGTGAAGCGAGGTGTCGGTGAAGCGAATTCCATACTGATAGAAATTGTTGGTGACCGAGATCTTGCCGCAGAAGGCATCGCGACGTTGGTGAACGTCGACCTTGTCGACCTCGTCGTTGCTGGCTTGCAGCAGGATCGGAACGTTGAGCGCCGCGCGGGAGACGCACTCGGCGATGGCCACCTCGTCACCGAAATTTGGCAGGAGGACAACGAGACCATCGATGTCATCCCGGTGCTTGCGAAAAAAATCGCCATAAAGCGTCGCGTCCTTACGCGACTGGACCGCGCCATTCTCCGTGGCATCCGCCGGAAGCGTCTTCACCGCTATCCCGAGCCTTTCGAAGTGGGCGATCGCGTGTTGGCGCGCGGCAAGGGCCGGAGCTCCGTTGAAAAAGAGCCTGCTGCCTACAATCAATCCAAGCGTGACGGGCTTCTTGAAGGCTCGCATCCGATTCCTCCCAAGGACGATCAATCGCACATGAAGCGACATCATGTTTCGTATTTTGACGGAAAAAAGCACGATCTTTTACGTTTGGTCAATAGGCACTTTCGATTTTCTTCGTTTTGCTTCAATTTCACCCTCGAGGCGCTTGGCCGCTGCTCACAGCCGGGCTATGCATAATGAGAAGTGCGGTCGACGAGTCGCTGCATCTCAAAGGGCGAAGGTCGCCGTCTGCGAGACGTGGCCACGCTTACGGATCGGCAGCGAGATTGCTAACCCCTTACTTTTGCGGGGAAAATTAGGCGATGGCGGGTAGGACGAAGTTGTCTGCAAAACGACGCGCGTCGCCGAAGCAGGTGCGCAAGATTGCGACGGGTGACCATGCCGAGCCGCGCAGCGCTCTACTTGCAGAACCACGCCGAGCGAAGATTCTCGAATGGCTCCAAGAGGAGGGAAGCGCTCGTGTCAGGGACCTCAGCGCGGCCTTTGATGTTTCAGAGGTCACGGTGCGTCAGGATCTCGAGCGATTGGAGCAGGATGGCTTCATCACTCGCGACCATGGCGGAGCATATCTGAACTCCGTAAGGCAGCAGGTACAGACACTATCCCTTCAGCACTTGGCGAACATGGATCGGAAGCGAAGGATCGGTAAAGTTGCCGCCGGCCTGGTCCAGGACCACGAGACCATCATCATCGACTCCGGATCGACCACAACGGAGGTCGCCAATCATCTAACGGCGCGAGATGGCCTTACGGTTATCACCAACGCGCTCAACATTGCCCTGACACTCGGTGCCATTCCATCGTTTGAAGTCCATATGCCCGGAGGTCACTTCAAGGCTCCGACGCTATCGTTGAGCGGCGAGAAGTCCGCGCAATATTTCGACAACATTTTTGCGTCGAAGCTTTTCCTGGCGACAGCCGGGGTTTCGGTTGAAGCGGGTTTGACATACCCAAGCTTTGCAGACCTGGCCATCAAGCAGGCAATGATCAAGGCTTCGAAAGAGGTCTACCTCGTCGCGGATTCCACGAAGGTGAACAGAAACTCTTTCACACGACTCGGCGGGCTCGATTTGATCCACGCATTTATTACCGATGATGGTCTGACTGATGCTGACGCAACCGCGATCGAGCGATTGGGAATCAAGATCATCGTCGCTTAGGGTTGAATTGTCGTTTTTGGCATGGCGGCTTCACGGGAGAGAGCAGACGGCGACCTGACCGAAGCAGCTATTCTTCCGGCTTGTAAAACCCGATTGTCCGACTTGTACGAGGAGGCCGCCGATTGCCGCCCCCGCCAAGACGCAACCTTTTTCGAAAAGCAAATACCCCATACACGTGAACTTAGCGGTCAATTCAAAGGCCTCGCCTTCTCCTGAATGCCTCGTCCGAGAGATGCCGAAGCGGAAGATCGACAAGCTCGCTCGCGCGAAAGCGCGCCCTAACCCCGCTCAATGGAACGAGGACGAAGTGATGACCCTCGCCGAAGCTGCTGTCGTGTTTTTTCCGCACGGTCCATTGACCTTGTCATCGTTGCGCAGGGCCGCGGCGACAGGGATTCTTGAAATCGCCAAAGTTGCAGGCAAGGATTTGACCACCCCTCGCGCCATCCGCAAATTGGTCAAGCCGTCATGCCGGGTCGTAAAGCCAAGCCGCCACGACTCTGGTTCAGAGAGGACGATGAAACCTGGATCATCCTCGACCGTGGCCGGCAGATCCGCACAGGCTGCAGCCGCGACGACATTGACGGCGCTGCGAAGGCGCTCGAAGGCGCTACCGAACCCAGCGTCCTCGCCATAGCTGACGTCCTCACCGCTTACGAAATTTCAAAACGCCCCAAGGACAAGAGCGATCAGCGGGCATGGGCGCAGCATGACTTGCTGCTCATTCGTTTGCTAGACCTCAATAACTTCTTTGGCGACAAGACAGTCAGCGAAATCAAAGCCCAGCTCTGCCGCGATTTTGTAGACTGGTCCACCGGCATGCCAAACGACAACAACCGGAAAGCCGACATCAAGCCCCGCAATGGCATGGTCTCGGACCAGACCGCGCGACGCCGACTTGAGGATTTGCGGGCTGCAGTCAACGCGTATCACGGGGAACACACGCTCGGCGCGGTGCCAAAGATCACCCTTCCTCCAAAGGCAGAGGGGCGTCACCGATGGCTGACACGCAATGAAGCCGCGCGATTGCTTGGTGCGGCCATTGGCTACGTGTGGGACGATGAGCGAGGGACCTGGAAACGAAGGGAAGATGGGAAGCTTTTGAGACGTGAGCGGTGGATCATCCGTCGCCGCTGTCCGGCTGCGCGCTTCACCCTGGTTGGTATCTACAGTGCCCGCCGCGAAGAGACGATCCGCCGCACACAGTGGCTGCCGACAACGACCCATCCCTGGATGAATCTGGACGCAATGGTGTACCAGGGCAAAGGTGCCTTGGAGCGGTCAACCAAGAAGCGACGACCGCCCGCAAAGATCGCAAGCCGGCTACGCCCTCACTTGATCCGTTGGCGGAAGATCGACCAGAAGCGCTCGTCCGAGTTCCGAGCGGCGGGCCTCCTGAAGGACGGTGAGCAGATACGGTTCGTCGTCAACCGCATGCACGATGGCCAACCGCTTGCCGGCAAGATCAGATCGGCATGGGAGGGGATACTGGAGGATGCGGGGCTGGGCGATGACGTGGTTCGCCACTCCCTGCGCCATACCGCGGCGACTTGGCTCATGCAAGCAGGCGTCGATATGTGGGAAGCCGCTGGCTGGCTTGGGATGACCGTGGAGCAGCTGGAGGCCAACTATGGCCATCACCACCCAGATTTCCAGGAAGAGGCCGCGCAGGCGTTCGGAGGAAGGCTGAGCTGAACTCTAGTCGCCGCGGGCCATCCGCGCCCGGAGGTCAGCCAACATAAGCTCGTAAGTTCGGAGGGGGGACTTGTGATGCTCGATCATGTCCTGCGTGACATCCCGCCAAGGCCCCTTTCCCTTGTGTTCCCCGAACGTCATTTTCCCGGCTCCAGCGGCGCAAGATCGTCGCGGATTCTGCTTTATCTGCTCCTCGACGCCTTTAGCGTAAGCCTTAAGATCGACCGGCATGGCTGCCAGTGCCCCAAATCATTGCGCATTTCGTTGCGCCAAAAAAACATCGAAACTATAAATACTTGAAATAATGGTCGGAGTGGCAGGATTCGAACCTGCGACCCCTGCGTCCCGAACGCAGTGCTCTACCGGGCTGAGCCACACTCCGACAAGAAGGCGGCTTATAGCGTCGGGTTTGGCACACCGCAAGCCGCCGATTTGAGGATTTTTGTCCCAGTGAAAACGGGCCTGACCACCCAGATTCTACCGGCCGGACCGGCCGCCACTGATGCCGCCGCGCGGGCGCTTGCGGCAGGCGGACTGGTCGCGTTCCCGACCGAGACAGTCTACGGGCTCGGTGCGGATGCCGCCAATGCGACGGCGATCGCCCATCTCTACGCCGCCAAGGGTCGCCCCGCCTTCAATCCGCTGATCGCTCATGTCGCCGACCTCGCGGCGGCGCAGCGCATCGGACGGTTCGATTCGTGCGCCATCCGGCTCGCAGAAGCTTTCTGGCCCGGGCCGCTGACCCTGGTGGTCCCGAAGACCGACGATTGCCCCGTCGCCGATCTTGCGACCGCGGGTCTCGACACGGTCGCGATCCGCATCCCCGCCCATCCCGTGGCGCAAGCGATCCTGCGCGCCTTCGGCGGGGCGGTGGTGGCGCCGTCGGCGAACATCTCAGGCCATGTCTCGCCGACGCTGGCTGCGCATGTCGAGAGCGATCTTGCGGAGCGGATCGACCTGATCGTCGACGGCGGGCCGGTCGAGGTCGGGGTCGAATCGACGATTCTCGGCTGCTTCGAGGCGCCGATGCTGCTTCGCCCCGGCGGATTGTCGCGCGAGAAAATCGAGGCCGTGCTGGGTGTGCCGCTGGCGCGGCCGCCGCAGGATGTCGAGAGCGACGACAGCCAGCCCCTCGCGCCGGGCATGCTGGCCTCGCACTACGCGCCGCGCGCCACCGTGCGGCTCAATGCGCATGATGTCGCGCCCGACGAGGCTCTACTCGCCTTCGGACCGGCCGTGCTGCCAGGCATCGAACACGCCGCCGGCGTCATGAATTTGTCAGCGAGCGGTGATCTCGATGAGGCCGCCGCCAACTTGTTCGGCTATCTTCGCGCCCTGGATGCGAAGAGTCCGGGCGGGATCGCTGTTATGCCGATCCCCGAGGAAGGACTCGGCGAAGCGATCAACGACCGGCTTCGGCGCGCAGCAGTGGCGCGGTAGCGCATGATCCGGACCCGGACGGCCGCGTTAGCGCAAAGTGTGTAGCGGTTTTCCGATAGGATCATGCGCAATAGAATAGATTGCGGTGAAGAAAGAAGAAGAGATGAACGTCACGACACCTGCCATCCCCCCGCTTGCTCCCGAGCTGATCGAGAAATTTCGCAAGATCGTCGGCGCCAAATATGCCGTGACCGATCCTGCCGACATCGAGCCTTACCTCACCGAGGAGCGCAACCTATTCCACGGCCGCTCGCCGCTCGTGCTGAGGCCCGCGACGACTGCAGAAGTCTCCGCGATCTGTAAGCTCGCCTCCGAATACAAAATCGCGCTGGTGCCGCAGGGCGGCAACACCGGGCTCGTCGGCGGCCAGACGCCACACAATGGCGAGGTGGTGGTGTCGCTGCGCCGGCTGGACAAGATCCGCGAGATCGACACCGCCTCGAACACCATGACCTGCGAGGCCGGCGTGGTGCTGCAAATCGCGCAGCAGAAGGCAGCCGAGGTCGACCGACTGTTCCCGCTCTCGCTGGGCGCGGAGGGAAGCTGCACCATCGGCGGCAATCTCTCGACCAATGCCGGCGGCACCACCGCGCTCGCCTATGGCGTCGCGCGTGAGATGGCGCTGGGGCTCGAAGTCGTGCTGGCCGACGGGCGCGTGCTCAACGCGCTGTCGAAGCTGAAGAAGGACAACACCGGGTATAACCTGCATAACCTCTTCATCGGCGCCGAGGGCACGCTCGGCATCATCACCGCGGCGACGCTAAAACTGTTTCCGAAACCGCGGGCGATCGAGACTGCGTTCGTAGGGCTGAAGTCACCGGCAGAGGCGTTGAAGCTGTTGACCATCGCGCAGGGCGAAGCCTCGAACGCGCTGACGAGCTTTGAGCTGTTGGCGGAAATGGCGGTCGATTTCTCGATCCGCCACGGCATCGACGTGCGCGATCCGCTCGAGCAAAAGCATCTCTGGTACGTGCTGATGGAGGTGTCCTCGCCACGCGACGATGCGCGCGCGACGCTGGAATCGATCCTCACCCGAGCGATGGAGGCGGAGATTGTCGACGACGCCGTGATCGCCGCCAACCTGACTCAGCGCGCCGGCTTCTGGAAGCTGCGCGATGAGATGTCGGCGGCGCAGAAGCCGGAGGGTGGCTCGATCAAGCACGACATCTCCGTGCCCGTCGCAGCGGTGCCCGCCTTCATCGCGGAGGCCGATGCTGCGGTCGTCAAGCTGATCCCTGGCGCGCGACCGGTGCCGTTCGGCCATCTCGGCGACGGCAATCTGCATTACAATGTCAGCCAGCCGGTCGGGGCCAATGCCGCCGACTTCCTTGCCCGCTGGCACGACGTCAACACGGTGGTGTTCGAGATCGTGTTGCGCATGGGCGGCTCGATCTCGGCCGAGCATGGCATCGGCGTGCTCAAGCGCGACGAACTGCCCGACGTAAAGGACAAGACCGCCATCGAGCTCATGCGACAGGTCAAGGCGATGCTCGACCCCCTCCAGATCATGAACCCCGGTAAAGTGCTGTGAACCTGCCTGTCTCCCCTCTTCCGCTCGCGATCGATCAAATCGCGGATGCCGATGTCGAAAGCGTCGTTGCGCTGTGGCAGCGCTGCGGTCTGACACGGCCCTGGAACGATCCGCATGCCGATGTCGCGCTGGCGCGGCGCGAGGCGAATTCGACCGTGCTGATCGGGCGGTGCGGCGATGCGATCGTGGCCAGCGCGATGGTCGGCCATGACGGCCATCGCGGCTGGATCTATTACGTCGCGGTCGATCCCGATTGCCGCAAGCGAGGCTATGGCAGCATCATCATGGCTGCTGCCGAGGACTGGCTGCGACAGGCCGGCATCGCAAAACTTCAGCTCCTGGTCCGCCGCGAGAACACGCAGGCCGGCGCGTTCTACACTTCCCTCGGCTTCGAAGAGTCCACGTCGGTGATGTTCGCCAAATGGCTCGACGGCCGCGCCCCTACTCCTTGAGGCCTGCATGTCCGTTTCCGACCGCGTCCGTATCAAAGACGTTCGCCTGCTCTCGGACAAGAAATACATTCTGAAGGCGACGACCTTCGAGTGGCGTCGCAACGATGGGGAATGGCAGACGCAGGTGCGCGAGGTCTATGACCGCGGCAACGGTGCGGCGCTGTTGCCCTATAACCGCAAGCAGCGCACCGTCGTGCTGGTGCGGCAGTTCCGCTATCCTGCCTTCGTCAACGGCTATGACGACCTGCTGATCGAAGCCGCCGCCGGCATGCTCGACGATGCGGATCCCGAAGCGCGCATCCGCAGCGAGGCCGAGGAAGAGATCGGCTATCGCCTGCATGACGTCCACAAGGTGTTCGAGGCCTTCATGACCCCCGGGGCGGTCACGGAGAAGCTGCACTTCTTCGTTGCCGAATACGAGCCGGAGATGCGGATCAGTGACGGCGGTGGCCTTGCCGACGAAGGCGAGGAGATCGAGGTGCTGGAACTTTCGATCGACGAAGCGCTTGCGATGATCGCCGACGGCCGCATCGTGGACGCGAAGACGATCATGCTGCTGCAATATGCGGCGCTGCATGTTTTCAGGTAGCTAAGTCGACGCGCGCGATGTCCCTCTCCCACAAGGGGAGAGGGGGAAGCATCGCCAGCGCGGCGCCATCTTCAATTGCAAATCTGACCTGCGGAGACACGGTCGCTGTTGAGCAAATCGCCGACTATCTTTACTCTGTCCGCAATGAGAACGAGAGGAGACGCGGCCAATGTCAACTCCGCGCGACGATGAATTCGGCTTCGCGCCCGATTACGACGCTCCCGTCCCCTATATGCAGCGGACCCGCGACTACTACGCGGCGATCGGCTACACCACGCCGTATCGCTGGGCGCACTATGTCGACGCACCGTTCCAGCCGCTGAAGAAACCGCTGGCGCAATCGCGCGTGACGATCATCACGACGGCCGCGCCTTATGATCCGACCAAGGGCGACCAGGGACCGGGCGCGGCGTACAATGGTGGCGCAAAGTTCTTTGAGGTCTACGACGGCGACACCACGCAACCGCACGATTTGCGCATCTCGCACATCGGCTATGACCGCAAGCACACGAGCGCGACCGACAGCGGCACCTGGTTTCCGCTGCCGCAGCTCCTGAAGGCCTCTGCCGCGGGGCGCATCGGCGAGGTGAGCCAGCGCTTCTTCGGTGCGCCGACCAATCGCAGCCATCGCGTCACCCTCGACACCGACGCGCCGGAGATTCTGGCGCGCTGCCTCGCCGACAAGGTCGATGTCGCAGTCCTGGTACCGAACTGCCCGGTCTGCCACCAGACCACCGCGCTGGTCGCGCGGCATCTGGAGGCGGGCGGCATTCCAACCGTGATCATGGGCTGCGCCAAGGACATCGTCGAGCACGCCGCGGTGCCACGCTTCTTGTTCTCCGACTTCCCGCTCGGCAATTCCGCGGGCAAGCCGCATGACGTTGCCTCGCAGGCGCAAACCCTGGAACTCGCATTGAAGCTCCTCGAGTCCGCCAGCGGCCCGCGCACCACGATGCAATCGCCGCTGCGCTGGAGCGAGGATGCTTCCTGGAAGCTCGACTACAATAACGTCGCGCAGCTCTCGCCCGAAGAGCTTGCGCGGCGGCGCGCCGAGTTCGACAAGCAGAAGGAGATCGCGCGCGGCAACCGCGCGGCCTGACGGGAGACTCAGCCGTGACGAGGCCCTTCGAAGGCGTCAAGATCCTCGATTTCACACAAGTTCTGGCCGGCCCCTATGCGAGCTACCAGCTCGCGCTGCTGGGCGCCGACGTCATCAAGGTCGAGCGGCGCGAGGGCGAGGACATGCGCCGCACGCCGCTCAGCCGCGAATGGGCCGAACGCGGGCTCGCGCCGGCATTCCAGGCCATCAACGGCAACAAGCGCAGCCTGACGCTCGATCTGCAAAAGCCGGACGCGATCGCAATCGTGAGGAAGCTCGCCGCGCGGGTCGATGTCGTCATGGAGAACTTTCGCCCGGGCGTGATGGACAAGCTCGGCATCGGCTATGAGGCGCTGTCCGCGATCAATCCAAAGCTGATCTATTGCGCCGTGTCCGGCTTCGGCCAGACCGGCCCCGATCGGCTGCGCCCCGGCTATGACGGCAAGATGCAGGCGCTCTCTGGCATCATGGCAATCACCGGCCATCCCGAGACCGGGCCGACGCGCGCGGGCTTTGCGGTGTGCGATGTGCTCTCGGGTGCGACCGCGGCGTTCGCCGTCTCCAGCGCGCTGTATCAGCGCGACCGGACGGCCAAGGGGCAGCTCGTCGACGTCTCCATGCTGGAGGCGACGCTGGCGTTCCTGTCGGGTCAGATTGCGGACTGGTCGGTCGCCGGCCATCGTCAGCAGCTCTCGGGCAACCAGGCGGTCAGCCGCAAGACCACCGCGAACCTGTTCAGCTGCGGCGACGGCTACATCCTGCTCGCGGTCAACAACGAGAAGCAGTATCGCGCATTGATGACGGCGCTCGACCGCGCGGACACGCTGAGCGATCCACGCTTCGCCGACTGGTTCTCCCGCAACGAGAATGAGCCTGCGCTGCGCGCGATCATCGAGGAGGCGCTGGCGACGAAGAGCCCGCGCGAATGGGAGACGATCTTGGAGGACGCCGGCGCGCCCTGCGCCAGCATCTGGACAATCGAGGAGATCATCGACCATCCGCAGATTGTGGCACGCGGCGCCATTCAGGAGCTCAACACGCCCTACGGCCGCCTGCGCTTCGCTGGCAGCGGATTCAAGCTCGCGCATGGTGGCGGCAAGCTCGACCGCATGGCGCCGGAGCTGGGCGCGGATACGGATGCAGTGCTGGAAGAGCTGGGTTTTGACGCAGCGGAGATCGCGGAGTTAAGGGCACGGGAGATTGTGTGAGAGTGCCGATGCCATAGCGTGGGCAAAGCGAAGCATGCCCACCATTGCGCATCGAGTAACCGGAGAGATGGTGGGCACGGCGCGTCGCGCCTTTGCCCACCCTACGACACCTGCAATCAGAACAATGAGCCCTGCCCGTCATCGGCTGGCGCTGCGGCTGCTTTTCGCGCCACCTTCTTCTTCGGCGCTTCCGTCTCCATCTCGTCGGCGCTGATCGGCAACAGCAACTGGTCGTCGTCATTGGCAACGCGGTTGACGCGTGTGGAGACCGGGTGCCAGGTGAATTCGCCAATGCGCGGGGCGGCCATCAGCGGCAGGATCGCATCGATCTCGTCGCCGCGACAGTCGAGCCAGCGTTCGAAATCCTGCGGCGAAATCGTCACCGGCACGCGGTCATGCAGCGCGACGAGATCCTCGCTCGCCGCCGCCGTGACGATCGCGACCGTGTCGAGCTCCTCGCCGTTCGGCCCGACCCATGTCTCGAACACCGCGGCAAAACCGAGCGGCTGTCCGTCGGCGCGGTGGATGAAATAGGGCTGCTTGCGGCCGTCCACCGCTTTCCACTCGTAGTAACCGTCGGCCGGGATCAGGCCACGTCGCCTGCGAATCGCGTTCTTGAAGGCGGGCTTTTCCAGGACCGTCTCCGAGCGCGCGTTGATCAGCAACGTAAAACCACGGGGATCCTTCACCCAGGTCGGCAGCAATCCCCAGCGCATGAGCTGGAAACGGCGCGCACCCTTGTCGACCAGCACCACCGGAATCGGCTGCGTCGGGGCGACGTTGTACCGCGGCGGCATATTCGGCTGCTCGAGATAGCCAAAGAGTTGCCGCAAAGCCGCCGGGGCCGAGGTTATGACAAAGCGTCCGCACATCCTTGAGGACCTATATGGGGTCCGTTCAGCACCTTTTAACCCCCAACGTCAACACTGCGGCCGATGAGCTCAATGGTCGCCGAACCCGCGCGGACGCATGTAGTGACGGGCCCCGAGGCGGCAGCCTGGGCTGAGCGGCTGCGCGTGGCCAATATCAACCCGCGGACGGGGCTTGCCACCGACTATCTGAACCATTTCAATGAAGCCGTCATGCTGCTCGAAATGGTCCCGGACATGCCGGAATGCGCCGAAGACTTCTTGACCTGGACGCCGCTGTCCTATGCCGAGCATTTCACGGCCTCGAATTTCAAGGCGCGCGATCTTGCGATCGAGGCCTATGAGAAGGCCGCTCCCAACGTGCGCGCCCAGTTCGATCACATCACCGACACCATGACCTCGATCCTGACCGCGGTCGGCTCGGCCATGCGCGAGGTGGAGAAGGATGCCACGCGCGTCAAGCTTGCCGAGCAGGCCACTCTCTGGGTCAAGCCGCTCATCGCGGCCTGCGGCGGCATCATCAACGGCGGCGCGGAAGCCGACGTCGATACCATCATGTCGAACTGAGGCCGACACCGTGCAGCCGAGCCATCCCCAGCTCGCAGTGAGCGCCGCGATATTCCGCGACGGCGAGGTGCTGCTGGTTCGCCGCGCCCGCTCGCCGGCCGAGGGCTTCTATTCGCTGCCGGGCGGCCGGGTCGAATTCGGCGAATCGCTGCATCAGGCGCTGATTCGCGAGGTCGACGAGGAAACCGGGCTGGCGATCGACATCGTCGGTCTGGCCGGCTGGCGCGAGGTGCTGCCGTCCACGGCCGGTGCCGGCCACTACCTCATCATGTCCTTTGCGGCGCGCTGGACGGCCAGGGAGCCGGTTCTGAATGAGGAGCTGGACGATTTCCGCTGGCTTGCTCCCGACGCGCTGGGCAGCCTCGGCGACCTCAAGCTCACCGGTGGACTGGACGAAGTCATCCATGCCGCAAAGCGCCTGATCGGGGCCTGACGGCAAGAGTGGCTGCCTTGCGTCTGCCGACCTTAAGGGGCATACACGCCCCCGATGTCCAAGCGATTTCCGGCCGTTTTGGCCCTGTTTCTTGCCTGCGCCGTCCTGCCCGCCCGGGCTCAGGACGCGGCTGCGCCGTTCGACGGCGATTTGCAGCGGCTCGCGGAAATCCTCGGCGGTCTGCACTACCTGCGCGGCATCTGCGGGGCCAATGAAGGCAACAAATGGCGCAACGAGATGCAGGCGCTGATCGACGCCGAAACCCCCTCCGGCGAGCGCCGCACCCGCATGATCGCGGGCTTCAACCGTGGCTATAACGGTTTTCAACAGACCTACCGGAGCTGTACGCCGGCCGCGACGGTAGCGATCCGCCGCTACATCGAGGAAGGCTCGAAAATCTCGCGCGACCTCACGGCGCGTTACGCCAACTGAATTGCCATCGCCTTCAACTGCCAACCCTGATCCTGAGGAGCCTGCGTAGCAGGCGCGCGCCTCCTCCCATGAGGATTTTGCATTACCGGATGTGTCGCCGGAACAACTCATCCACATTGTTCACCTCCGTTAACCTTTCCTAAAGATGTGGCCTAGGCGGAGTTAATCTGCGTGCTACACCTCTCACGCAGCGCATCGATGGGGATCGCGCCTCCAGCCCGTTTCCGAGTGTCATGAGCATTCCAGTGTCCTTCGCCTCCGCCCGCGCGCCGCTGCCCGATCATGAGCAGAAGCAGGCTGCGCTCAGCTATCTCAACGAGGCCTGGGCGGAAGCGCGCCATGACGGCGTCGACGGCGATTGTCTCGCGCAGGCGAGCCTGTTCGCAGCGCTGGCTGAGCTCGTCGGCACCTATGGCGAGGATGCGGTGGCAAAATTCGTCGAGGGTTTTCCCGCCCGCATCCGCAATGGCGAATTCTCGATCGCACTCGCCAAGCAGTAGCTAAAAATCACCCCGCCAGAAGAGGCGGGGTGAAGTCTGCGGATGAATGACCTCACGAAAGGTCGCGATGGCTGCGCTCATGATCGCACGAATGCGCGCGTCACGAGATAAGCAATAGTCCGTAATGCGCCGGGAGTTTTTCCTGATATCGCGGGGGAAATGTCACTGCTCCACTCTGAGCGTCGCTTTCATGTTGGGATGGTAGCGGCAATAGTACTCCACCATCCCCGCCTTCTTCAGCACGAACGTCGCCGACTTCTTCGCCGGCAGGTTCACGTCGAAATCGCCATTCCTCGCCGTCGCAGTGTGGGCGAGGACGTCCTTGTTGACCCACTCGGCGGTGTCACCGACCTTCGCCGAGACCTCGGCCGGCGAGATCTCGAGATTCTCCATCGAGATCTGTACGGTCGCGGCACGCGCCGGGACGATCATCGACGCGAGCACCATTGCGGTCATTGCCAACAGCCGTCCCGGCAGCATCTCCCGCCCCTATTTGAGCTCGGTCGCGACATGCTCGGCATGCTGCTCATGGCCCTGGAAAATCCTCAAACCCGTCTGCAAGAGGCCCTTCAGCTCCGCATTGTCCGCGGAGGGAATGAGCTGGGTCTCCAGGGCGCTGTTGACTGACTTGTGGTAGGCGACCTCGTTGTCGACATAGGCCTTGTCGAAGTCCGCACCTTTGAGCTTCGAAAGCTCGGCGAGCTTGTCGTTCGCCTGTTTCGTGAGCGTACGGCTGGTGTCGTTGTCTTCGGGTGTTACCTTCAGCTTCTTCACCAGCGCGAGTGCCTGCTTGTTCACCGCCTCATGATCGCGCACCATGTCCTGCGCGAATGCCTTTACGTCCTTGTTCTTGGCCTTCTTCAGCGCCTGCTTGGCGGCGTTGATGTCGATCACGCCGGCGGTGTAGGCGATATGGGCGATCTGCGGATCAGTGGGCTTTGCGCCTTGCGCCAGCGCAGGGCTGATCAAAAAAGCGATCGTGACGATCGCCGCGCTGCATCGGATGAACATGACTTGACACTCCTGTGGTGCCGGTTGCCCCCGGCATGTGACCTCACAGGCATTGGATGGAGAACCGCCGCGGACGTTCCCAAGAAAATTACACGCCGACGCCGAGCCGCTTCAGTACGGCTTCGGTCAGACGCTCGCAGCGCTGGCCGGCGAACGGGAACGCATCCATCACCACCGGCCCGATCTTCTTCTCGACATTTTCCCGCAGCATCGCGCGGGCGCGATGCAGCCGCGTCTTCACCGTCTCAGACTTGACGCCGAGCAGCTGCGCGGTCTCCTCGATGGTCATGCCCTCCATCACGCGCGCGATGAAGACCATGCGGAACACATCGGGCAGCTCATCGACCGCGTGCTCGACGACACGCTGGATTTCACGTTGGGCCATGGATTTTTCCGGATCGCCTGCGGCGGAGGACACGGGAAACTGGATGATCTGGGCTTCGAGTGTTGCCTCCGGTAGCGCACTGATCTCGACATGCACCTTCCGGCTTCTCACCCGGCCAAGCGCCTCGTTGATGGCAATGCGCGACAGCCAGGTCGACAGGCCGGATTCACCGCGAAAGCCGTCGAGGTGCGTGAACGCCCGAACATAGGTCTCCTGCACCACGTCCTCGGCCTCGCTGTCGTTGCGCAAGATGCCGCGGGCGAGCCGGTAGAGCCTGCGGTTATTGGCCTGCATGATCGCGCGCAGCGCGGCTTCGTCGCGGACTCGGGCGCGCTCGACCAGTTCGGCATCGGCCAGACCTGTGGCTTCCGATATTGCAGTGCGATGGATGGCGGTCACGGGCTCGTCTCCAGCTTTTCCGGACATTGGATGCAGGCCCGCCCAAAAGGTTCCCACCAATCTACCCTCAGCCCGTCTCGATTGGCAGCGCGGGATCCCTGGCCCATTCGCCCATGGAACCGTCATAGAGCGTGAGCTTGTCGTAACCGAGCTGCACCAGCAGGAAGAGATCGATCGTCGCCGAGATGCCGCCGCCGCAATAGCAGATGATGTTCTTGTCGCGCGTGACGCCTTGCGCAGCGAATTTCGTTTCGGCATCGGCAAGCGTGGTCAGCGTCTTGTCGGCAGGGTCGACCAGCGTCGCCGCCGGGACGTTGACGCTGCCGGGAACGCGACCGGGCCTTCCATAGCGGCTCGGCTCGAGACCGCGATGAAATTGCGGGCCGAGCGCATTGACGATGACGGTCGCGGGATTGCCGATCGCTGCCATCACCGTGGATTTGTCAACGAAGAAACCGGCACGCGGCGCGGCCTTGAAGGTTGCGGCCGGATATCCCTTCGGCGCACCCATCTCGACTGGCCGCCCCTCGGCCTTCCATTTGTCGAAACCGCCGTCGAGCACCTGTGCATCGACGCCGAGCGAGCGCAACATCCACCAGAATCGCGTCGCCCACATCATGGTGCCGATGCTGTAGAGCACGACAGTCTTGGAGGCATCGAGGCCGTGGCGGCCGAAGGCGGCCTCGAGCTGCACGGTCGCCGGCATCATGAAAAGCGGACGTGCGGAGGTGTCGGAGAACTCGCCTTGCAGATCGAGAAAATCGGCGCCAGGAATGTGGCCGGCCTCGAACGTCTTGTCGCCGGGCACGGCGATGTACGGCACGTCGCTGCCCTGCGGCACCGGCTCGTTGTAAGTCGTGCAATCGTAGATGCGCAGGTCGGGCTGGCCGAGCATGGCGGCGAGCTGCCCGGTGGTGACGAGGGATGTCGGCTGGGTCATCGAGTGCTCTCCCAAGTTCGGCTTGTGCATCGCGTAACACTGTCATTGCCCGCGAAAGCGGGTGATCCAGATGCTATGGGGTAAGCGGCGACTGGGGTAAGCGGCGGTGAGGGTGTGGACACCCCTCGAA
>NZ_JBANBA010000097.1:0-38540 GCF_059803475.1 Bradyrhizobium sp. UFLA05-89
GTGTGGAACCGATCGTTGGGATATGCTGGTTGTGCATGCCGTCGATTTTCAGGGAGATGACGTGAGCTAGGATCTGTTTGCTTGGGGAGGACTGTCGTGCAGCCACGTCAAGAGCGTCAGATCGACAAGAGCCGAGAACTTTCCTGGTACGAACATCTGCTCGTGCTCTTGCAGATGGGGGCGTCGATCGAGCATGCCCTCATGGTGCAATATTTGTACGCGGCCTATTCGCTGCGCGACGATGTCGAGCAGGCGCGGCGCTGGCGCGAGGCTCTGTTGCTGATCGCGCGTGAGGAAATGGGGCATCTGCTGACGGTGCAGAACGTTCTCGCGCTGCTTGGCGGCCCCATCAACATCGACCGCGAGGACTACCCCTTTCACACGCCGTTCCAGGCCTTTCCGTTCCAGCTTGAGCGCCTGACCCACGGCTCCCTGGCCTGCTATTGCTATGCAGAAATGCCCGTGGGTTTGGAAAAGGAGCGCC
This sequence comes from Bradyrhizobium sp. UFLA05-89, assembly GCF_059803475.1. NCBI lineage: Bacteria > Pseudomonadati > Pseudomonadota > Alphaproteobacteria > Hyphomicrobiales > Nitrobacteraceae > Bradyrhizobium > Bradyrhizobium sp. UFLA05-89. The sequence goes on from NZ_JBANBA010000097.1 coordinate 485, forward strand.
GTGCAGAGTACGATGCAATTCGCGCGGCCGCGGAGACGCACGTCAAGGAGCACGGAGAAAACTTCGGGGACGAAGTCAAAGGGGACGAAGTCAAACACGTCGGGGAGCTTTACCACCGGATCGTCGGGATTCTCGGCGATCCCGAGAAAATCCCGGACCACTGCTTTGTCGATGCCGCTTTCGGCCAAATGAGTTGGGATGACTGGGGGCGCAGCTACCGCGGCGAACCTGCACCGAAGACGACAACTCCAGAGTTCGCAGCGCAAACAGGCTCCGAACGGGCCACCCTCTTCATCAGCAAAGTCACGACTCGAGAGCAGGCCATTCTCGCTCTCGCGGAGCTTTCCGAGCAGGGCGAAGGCCTCGTTGCGGTCGACGAATTGATGGGAGGCACCCCTATCCTGCGAGCGATCCGCCCCAGTATTCATAAGGTAAAACCTGAAGACAGCCATTACGGGCGCTTGCGCGCGATGTACGAGGAGCTTTGCAACTATAAGGATGCTAGTGAGTTCAGCTGGAACGTTCCGTACAACCCGTCGAGCGACTATTCGGAAGACCGCCCTTCGGCGCAGGGCACAACTGCAAGCAGCACCAAGATCGAAAGCAGGCGGTCGCGCCGGTGGGCGGGGCTTTTCAATGTTCGATATCGCATGCTGCTGACCTGGCTGCTGCACGCGCTCACGCTGACCAGACGGCATCCGCCGCCGGCGACGGCGCATCTGCGCGGACAAATCATCCACCGCGTGTTCGGCGAGATGTACAACATAAAGGCGATTTCAGAAATTCTCGTCAAGTCGCCGTTGAAAGACGATCAAGATCTGAGTGATCTGCAAGATCCGAAAAGTCCGCGCGCCGGGCCCCCGTTCCAGATGCCTTCCCGCCTGACGCTTCCGCCCAACGAGCGCGATACCTGGCGGATTCACAGGGAGGCGATCGCAACATCGCAGGAGCTTTGCAAGAAGCTGCTCAGCGACAAGAAATATGCATTCTCTGTGGAGACCAGACCCGCGGCGAGAAACTACCTCGCGGCATTGATGCAAGCCGACAGGGACGCGCTTAAATGGATCAACACCGTTTTTGAAGGGCTCCGGTAAACTTGGGGGGCTAGTTCGATGACGATCAAAAAAATTGCGATTCTGCCGCCTTTAGCTTTTGCGCGTTTTGGCTCGCACCCGGAACCGGTCGACAATTACACACTTGAACCGCCGAAGGCGGACGATGACCCGCTCGGGTATCGCCGCATCGTACCCGAGCCGACGTTCCAGGTTTCGGCGAACGGTGAGATCACGGGGGATAAGACGCCGGAGACGATCATTTTCAAGCAGGACGGCAAGGTCCGCCCGGTGGCCCCGTTCTTCGAGCTGTGGGGCGAACTTGATGACGGCCGTTTTGTCCACCTCGATCAAGACATGTTGAGGAAAGCCAAGCTGGAATGGCGCATCGAGGTCGAAAATCGCAAGGTGTTCCGGCGCACCAACAATGAACGGGATAAAGTCAAGGCAGAAACCAAATGGTTTTCAGACCATGCGGTTCAGAAGCTTGAGGGTAAGTGCAAGAACTTTGTTGCCGGCGCTTCGATCGGCTTCGGCGAGGTGCGCTACATCAAGCCCAACAGGAGGTATCCCCACATCCGCTTGCGCTTCACGCCGGCGGCGGGGCGCATCTACGGCCCCGAGCAGCCCGCGGGTGACCACCTGGACGAAGAGTTCCTGGCAGCGCGCGTCTACAAATACCCGGGTCAGAATGCCAAGCCAAAGTCCAACTCCAAGGCCAAGTCTTGGGTGCGCTGGGAGCATGAACCCCAGAACGAGAAAGAACATGATATCGATACCGTGCCCCCCGATCTGTTCGCGATCATTCCGCCTGCGCCGCCATGGCTCAAGCAGGAGAAGGCCGAGAGTCGAGGCTATTTCGATGATGCCTGCGACGGGTTCGTGCGAGCGAAACTCACAATACCCGGCAAGACTCTACACGCAAAGGCGCGCATCGGCGTCGCGCCGCCGCATTACGCGCCCGACACGTTGTTTGTTCGCAATCTTCTTGATGAGCTCGAACAGGCGCGCGAAGGCGTCGAGATCGAAGGCGATTCGCGCGAGCGCGCTTTGGAGATCGTGCGGCGGGCGTTCGAAACCGTCCGCTTCATGAACGTCGCCGTCATGAACGGCAATCCGTTCAGAGGTCGCGATGGCATCGATCTCGATACCATGCCGGCCGAAGAGGCGTTCGGCAATCAACGCCCGCTGCGGCCGGTGTTTTCGCCCCCGGCGGCGGACACGCGGGCCATCATGGCATTGCATCAACGTGTCTTCGCTGCGGTGACGAGCGGGACCGCCGCCTGGTTCGCAAAGCTGCTTCGGCAGCCCGAAGAGGTCGCCGATCTGACCGACGACGGACGGCGCAAGATGCCGGCGCTCATGTGTGGCGCCGACAGTAATTATCTCGCTCTGACGCGCCGACAGATCAGGGCGCTCGAAAAGATCGGGCCGCCAAAGATGGTTCCGCCCGCGTCGAAGGGGTCCACGCAGGAGCCTGGTGCGCCGCCAAAGCAAGAGCCGCCTCCACCTCCGCCGTTGCAAACAATCGACGCGGATAAGCTTGTCCGGCTGCGCCCGGTGAACAAGAGCGCAGAGCTGCTGTACAAGGCGGCGGGCAATCCAATCAGTTCACATCCGATCACGGCCATCGGCAACTGTTGTCCGGGTCTCGAGTTCGATTTTCGTGCGGTCTGGCGCCGGCTGTTTGTTGGAATCACGCTGGTCGAGCACGACAACCTGGTCGTCGACGCCGATCATCAGTTTCGGCAATTGCGGGGACGTCGGCTGCTCAAGATCGACGGTCACAAAGTGGTCACCAGGATCAAGGGACCAAAAACATCGAACCCGATCGGCTCCGCCGTCGAAACCAACGAGGACAACCCGCAGGGCGTAATATGCATGGAGTGGTCGAACAGTCTTGCGCGCATTCTGACCAAGGCGGGTGAGAAGGTTACCTGTATTTTTAGTGACGAAAAGTGGGGCCCACGCACTGCTCTCGGCAAATATCCTGAAGGTGATCCCGATGAGACCGAGGACTCCGAGGAGACCGAGAATCCCGAATATCGGGTGAAGACAATCAAGCAGCAATTGGAGATCCGCGATTTCTTTGAAGACGACTCTGCGGTCGTCTCGGAAAGGCTGGCGGAAGCAGGCGAATTGACCCAGGGCTTGTGCTCGCCCTGGCAGAACGATTTTCGCGAATGCTCCTGCTACTACTGGGCCTCCAGCCGGCCCGACTATGTCAATGTCACCATCGGGCCGGACGGGACGAGCCGCGGCGACAATTGGCTGCAGAAGAAACGCAACGGCGACTACCTTCCGGACGATTACCAGGACTCGCGGCTCATCCTGTACGACGATCTGTTCAAGGAATGGGAGCGCATCCTCAAATTCCAGGTGGGGGGATGGGACTACGAGCCCGATGAGGAATCCGAGCACGCCGACGAGCTCCCGAAGAAAAAGTGATCCCCATGGGCATGGACGCGTTTGCAATGCCCTCACCCGTCGCGATGCGTTTCATGGCCGCCGGCGCGCCGCGCTCACCCGACATCCATTTGCTGGAAACCGAGGCTGGCCATCATCTGTTCGTGGTCAACGGCAGCCGGCTGTTCGACGTCGAGCCTGACCTGTTCGCTCGCCTCGGCGCTGCGATCGCCGCCGACCGGGTGAGCGAGGTTTTGTCCGGTATCGGCGTCGGCGAGCCGCCGTTGATCGACGATGCGCCGCTTCCCGCGCCGCCGATTCATGCACTGTCGCTCGCCATCGCGCAGAAGTGCAATCTCGGCTGCACCTATTGTTACGCCCAGCAAGGTGAGTTCGGCGGGACCGCCAAGAACATGGAACTTGGCGAGGCACTTCGCGCGGTGAACTTGCTGGTGGGAAGCGCCCAACCGGGGGCGCGCCTCAATCTCGCGTTTCTCGGCGGGGAGCCGCTGGTCAATCGCAAAGTGTTGCGGGCCGCCACACAGCACGCCGTGCATCTGGCCGAAAGCCGCAAGGCAAAGATCACCTTCTCGATCACGACCAACGGTACGTTGCTGAGCGAGGACGACGGTCGCTTCTTCGAGGAGCATGGTTTTGCGGTCACCATCAGTATCGATGGCCCGCGGGAAGCCCATGACGCCTTGCGCCCTTTCAAGGGCGGCGGCGGCAGTTATGACGCGGTGATGAAACGCGTCGCGCCGCTGCTCAAGATGCAGCAAAGAATGCAGGTCTCCGCGCGGGTGTCGGTGACGCCCCGAAACCTTTCCCTGCGCCGGACGCTCGACGCGTTTATTGCCGCCGGCTTTCACAGCGTCGGCTTTTCCCCTGTGCTCAGCGCGCCCAACGCCGAAGGCGAAATGCAGTCCGAGGATCTCGAACGCATGCTGGGGGAAATGATCGATTGCGGGCTGGAGTTCGAGCGCGCTTTGCGCAGCGGCCGGCGCTATCCCTTCGCCAACATGGTCAATGCGATGCGCGAGATCCACCGTGGAACGCATCGCCCCTATCCCTGCGGCGCAGGCGCCGGCTACCTTGGTGTGTCCGCCGAAGGCGAACTTTCGGCCTGCCACCGTTTTGTCGGAGACGAGATTGGCGCGATGGGCTCGCTCGACGACGGCGTCGACCTTTCTCGCCAGGCTGACTGGCTGGCAACGAGGCATGTCCACCAGCAGGAGCCCTGCAATTCCTGCTGGGCGCGCTATCTCTGCGGTGGGGGCTGCCACCACGAGGTCATCCGGCGCGGGCGGCCGGCTTGCGACTACATCCGCGCCTGGCTAAATTATTGCCTCGAGGCCTATCTCCGGCTGTCGTCCGACCCGGGAGCGGCTAGGTTCGGCCTGACAGGAACGGCCCATGGCTGACGTCTGCGTCATCGGAGCGGGGCCAGCCGGTAGCACATTCGCTGCGCGAATGGCCCAACTCGGACATCGAGTTCATCTGATCGAACGGAAGCTATTCCCGCGCAGGCATCTGGGCGAGTCCTTGAGTCCCGGCGTCATGACGCTGCTCAGGGCGGCCGATATGCATGAGACGGTGGAGGCGGCGGGCTTTCCCAGAGTGAGCGGTGTCTGGGTAAAATGGGCTGACGGGCCGAGATTCCGTGAGGATCCCAGAGAGGAATGCCTCCTGGTCGATCGCGGCGAGTTCGATCTGCGCTTGCTGGAGCGCGCGCGGGCCTTCGGGGTGCGGGTTCATCAACCCGCGCATGTCCTCGAGCAAGTTTGGGACGGCGCGAAATGGCGGCTGACCGTCGACGCCGACGGTACCTGCGTGCATCTAGCTGCCGACTTCGTGGCGAATGCCAGCGGACGGCGCGGCGTTTCACCGCGCCGTCAAGCCAAGACGGGTGCGTCCACGCTGGCGCTTTATGGCTATTGGCGTGGCGCGAGCGTGCGGACCGCGCCGTGGATCGAGGCGGGCGAGGACGTTTGGTATTGGGGCGTTCCCTTGCCCGACGGAACCTATAACACGCTGGTGTTTGTCGATCCCGACCGGTTCAGGTCGGCTCCGGGCTCCAATCTGTCGGAGCGCTTTCTGGGGCTCATCGGTCGCTCCGGTTTGATGGCGGACTGTCGCGACGCCGAGCTGGTCGCCCCCGCGCGCGCCATCGACGCGACACCCTATCTCAGCAGCGACTGTGTGGCGCCCACGCGAATTCAGCTAGGGGACGCAGCGCTTGCGATCGATCCGATTTCATCCAGCGGTGTTCAAAAGGCGATCCAGACGGCGCTTTCCGGCGCCATCGTCGCCAACACCCTGCTGAACCGGCGCGAAATGACCAAGGCTGCTCTGGATTTTTATGGCGCGCAGCTGAACGATGCATCGGATCGACATCGTCGCTGGGCCGCCGGGCACTATCGCGCTGTCGCGGATCAATGCGATCGCCCGTTCTGGCGGCAGCGCTCGGCGCCGTTCGAGACCGGGGAACCCCCACCGCTTCCGGCCTTCGACGCCGACGCTTTGGCAATGACGCCCGTGGAGCTGTCGCCCGAACTGGAGTTTGTCTCCACGCCCTGTCTGCGGGGTGACTTTGTCAGCATCGCCTCGGCCCTGCATCATCCGCGCCTTGGAAGCCCGCTGGTGTTCCTCGGGGGCCGGGAACTTGCGCCGCTGCTGCAGGACCTACCGCCGGGCAAGACGCCGCTGCAGATCGCGCAATCCTGGTCGAACCGCATGCCGCTCAAATCCGGCATGGCGATCGCAGGCTGGCTCGTCAATCACGGCGTCCTGGTCGGACAGTCTAAGCAGGGCGGAGCGCCGTCATGAGAGCTGCCCCCCTCTCGGAATGGCTCAAGTCACACGATCTCGAACGTTTCATTGAAGTGTTCGAGGAAAACGAGGTTGACCTCGCGACCCTTCGGGTGCTGACCGACAGTGATCTCAAGGAGCTTGGTATCCCGTTCGGACCGCGCAAGCGAATCCTCAGCGTGCTGGGCGAGGGAAGGGCGCTCAACGAATCGGCCGCGCAGGCCGGGACGGCGACGGGTGAGCGCCGCCAGTTGACGGTACTGTTCTGCGACATGGTGGAGTCCACCAAGCTTGCCTACAAGTTCGATCCCGAGAGGCAGCAGATCATCCTTCGCGCCTACGAAGAGGCCTGCACGACCTGTGTGAATCGTTACGAGGGCTACGTCTTCAGGATGCTGGGCGATGGCGTCGTCGCTTTTTTCGGATTCCCACTCGCGCACGAATCCGAGGCTGAACGCGCGATCCGCGCCGGGTTGGATATCGTCGAGGCCATCGCACGACTGAATATCAAAGGCGTTGGGCGGCTGCAGGTTCGCATCGGTATCGCTTCAGGCATAATTGTCGTCGCCTCCGGCGAACGGAACGCGTTCGGCGAAACCATGAACCTGGCCTCCCGCCTTCAGACGGTCGCCAAACCGAGCTCCGTCGTAGTGAGCGAAAGCGTGCGCCGGTTGGCGGCCGGGGAGTTCGAATATGAGGATCTAGGGGAAACGGATCTGAAGGGCGTCAGCGGCTCTACGAAGGTCTATCACGTACTCGGTCTGAGTCAGGCCGAGAGCCGCTTTGAAGCCGCAACGAAGCGTGGGCTCACGCCGATTGTCGGGCGTGATGCAGAGCTCTCGACATTGATAGACATGTGGCGGCAGGTGAAAGAGTCGCGTTCGGGGCAGGCGATCCTGCTGTGCGGGGAAGCCGGTATTGGCAAGAGCCGAATGGTCAGTGCGCTGCGCGAACGCCTCCAGAACGAACCCGTCCAAACTCGGCTGTTTCAATGCTCGCCATTCTTCGTCAATAGCGCTTTCTATCCTATTCGTTCGTCTTTCGAACGGGCGCTCCTTCCGGTTCGCAACAAGGGTGCGCAGATCCAATTGGGCCAGCTCGAGGCGCGGCTCGTCAACCGACTGGGCCTCGCCCGGCAAGACATGCGCTTTGTCGCAGCGTTGCTTTCGGTTCCTTACCAGGAGCGCTACGGGGTGATTCTCGTTTCCCCCAAGCTCGCCAAGGAAGAGACGATGCGAGTGTTGATTGAGATCGTCCGGGCTGAGGCGCGCGCGGGACCTACCCTTATCCTGTTCGAGGACGCTCACTGGGCTGACCCGACGACGCTCGACCTGCTTGGACGCTTTATCGATGTTCTGGCCGACATTCCGACTTTGCTAGTGGTCACGGCGCGCCCTGAATTTAGAGCGCCATGGACGAATCACTCTGCCGTAACCGCGATTGGTTTGGCGAAGTTCACCCCGGCGCAGAGCAGTTCGCTCGTCGCGAATGTCGTAGGGCGGAAGGCGCTGCCGCCAGGCCTTGCTGCTCAGATTGTTGCCAAGGCCGACGGCGTTCCCTTGTTCGTCGAGGAGCTGACGAAAACCATCATGGAGTCCGGCGACCTGATCCTCGAGGGCGATCGGTACGCCTATGCCGGATCGTCGGCCAACGTCACGATCCCCGAGACCCTGCGAGACTCGCTGATGGCGCGCCTCGATAGGGTAGCGGTGAGCAAGGAAATCGCCCAGGTGGGTTCGGTCATCGGCCGCGAGTTCAGTTATGAACTACTCGCCGGGTTAGAGCTGATGAGCGAGGAGGCGCTGAGCGACGGACTACGACACTTGACCTCGTCCGGGCTGGCGACCTGCCACGGTGAGACTCCCCACGCCGCGTATACGTTCTCCCACGCCCTTGTTCAGGATGCCGCCTATGAATCTCTCCTAAAAAGTCGACGTCGGCAGCTGCACGGTGATGTCGCCCATCTCCTCGAGGAACGTTGGCCAGCGACGCGCGACTCCGCCCCGGAATTGCTCGCCTTTCATCACACCGCGGCGGAGTGCCATCGTGTCGCCGCGCCGCTGTGGCTGCGGGCCGGCGAAGCCGCGATCGGGCGATTTGCCTTGCGCGAAGCAATCACCCATTTGCGGACCGGCATGTCGGCGGTATCGAAGCTTCGGCCCTCAAAAGCGCGCGACCTTATGGAAATCTCACTGAGAACCGCGCTCGGGCCAACGATCGTGGCGCAGCGAGGTTGGGGGCAGGCGGAGGTCAGTGATATTCTCGAACCAGCATGGCGGCTCGCGCAGTCGCTCAAGCACACGACGGCCTACTTGCCGATCCTGAACGCGTTGTCGGTGCACTATATGTGCATAGACCAGCTGACGGAATCCCTCCGCTGGGCTGACAGACTATCAAGGGCGGGGGCAGAACTCGGCGACGACGGCTTGGAAATTGTCGGACATCGCGCCACTTCCGCCTGCCATTACTGGCTCGGCGAATTCGAAGCGGCGCGCCGCTCTGGCGATGAAGTGCACAGGCTTTACGACCCGGAGCGGCATTGGGGCCTGGTGGCGCTCACCAACACCGACCCGTTCACCGGCGAAGGCATTTATCGCGCGCAGTTCCTCTGGATGATGGGTTATCCCGATCAAGCGCTCGCGGCGAACCAGGCTACCGAGGCCAACGCCCGGCGCCGGGGCCATCCGTTCGACCTTGCCTTCGCGCTCACGCTCGGTGCGCAATTGTTCGATTATCTCTGCGATTCCGATGCGCTGCTGCAACGTACCGACGAGGCCGAACGCATCGGTAAGGAGCGCGGCATCGCGTTGCTTGGCGAAATCATGACCGAGATCAGCCGCGGCGTCGCGTGGCTGCGCGCCGGCCGTTTGGCCGAGGCCTTGACGCAGCTGGATCACGGTATCGAGCGGCTGATGCAGACAGGGCACCGGATCTGGATCTGGTATCTCAGGGCTTTGCGCGCCGAAGCGCTGGCGCTAACCGGAGACATCGATGGCGCCTGGAGGCTCATCGAGGAGAGTGTCGTTCGCATCGAAGCCGGCGAGGAGCGGTCGCACTATGCCGAGGTGCTGCGCTTGAGGGGCTGGATATTGATCTTGCGAAGCGAACCTGAACAAGCCGCGGCGACCTTACGCAAGTCCTTGACGGTTGCCGGTGACCAGCGCGCAAAATCCTGGGAGCTTCGCACCGCGACCACGCTCGCCCGTCTTTTGGCGACCGGAGGCGATCAGGCTGAAGCGTTTGCGGTGCTGGCGCCCGTCTATGAATGGTTCACCGAAGGGCGCGACACCAGGGATTTGAGGGAAGCCGCCCAACTTCTGGCCGAACTTCGCGGCGCCCCGCCTGCGCGACAATCCCGAACCGTTCAAAAAGCCTGAGCCTAGCAGGGAGTATCACGATGTCTAAGAAACATGAGGCGGAGGAAGCGGCGATCAGGGAGCTCGATGCGCAATGGAGCAAAGCGGCAACCGCAAAGAATATGGATGATGTGATGAAGTTCTACGCAATCGACGGTTCGATAGTGTGGCCGGACCAGCCGCCCGCCAAGGGACACGCAGACATTCGCGACAGGTGGGAGGAAATCTTCAAGGCAGCGCCGAACATGTATCTGGATTTCAAACCGACGCACATCGAGATCGCCAGCGGATGCGACATGGCTTCTGACTTCGGCGTGGTGCATTTCGCACCGCATGCCAAACCCGATGATCGCAAGAACACCGCAAAGTATCTCGTGGTCTGGAAGCGCGAACACGGCGACTGGAAAGTGCTTTACGACTGCTGGAACTGGAACGCACCGGAAAAGGATCGCAAATGATCGATCCTGAGTGCGGGATTGATGGACGCGACAGTCGCACTGAAACCGGAAGAAGCGCCGAGGCTGGTCCCGAGAACTCGTTGGTCGACCACTGAATGAAGCCCGGAAATTGGGTTGGAAGGAACTGGTTTTATTCTGAATGGCGCGCCATTTTGCCATCTTTCAGAATAAGAACTCCAACCTCCAAATCCGCGTCCGGACCGGCTCCGGTACTCGACGGAGAGAAGCGAACGCGCGCGGCAATTCGGTGGAGTTCGAGATGAATTCGCGCCGCTTCATTTGATCACCTCGCCGGCTTGGCAAACTGCATTGCCGATGAGGCGACACACGCGGAGCGGCCGGATCGGCACGCTGTAGGCGAACCTGTGATTTCGTCACTTCGATTGAATCTCTCATGCCTCTTGTTGCTGGCACTGCTCGCGCTGAGCAGTAGCTTGGTTCGCGCGCAGGGCTTGGCGCCCGACCGCGAGCTGGTGGTGGCGACCAAGGAAGCCGCGCCTTTCGCCATGAAACAGACGGATGGGAACTGGGGCGGTATCAGCATCGAGCTCTGGAAAAGGATCGCCGATGGAGCGCATCTGCATTTTCGCGTGGTCGAGACCCAGAGCGTGCAGGATCTGCTGGATGGCGTCGCGAAAGGCAACTTCGACGTCGGTGTTGCGGCGATAACCGTGACTGCTGCGCGTGCGCGCAGCGTCGACTTTACCCAACCTTTCTACAACACCGGGCTCGGGATTGCAGTCCCGATCAATGAAAGCACCTGGGTCGCCATCGCCCGGGCGCTTTTTTCTTTCGGCTTCTTCCAGGCTGTCGCGGCGCTGCTTTGTTTTGCTATGGCGGTAGGCTTCCTGATTTGGCTGCTGGAACGCCGGAAAACGGAGCATTTCAGCGGAGGAGCCAGGGGGCTTGGCTCCAGCTTCTGGTGGTCAGCCATTGCAATGACGCAGGCGGGAGCCGCTCAGAACGCTCCGACAACCCTCCCCGGGCGAATCGTCGCGGTCGGCTGGATGATCGCGTCTGTCATCGCCATAGCGGTGTTCACCGCCGGCATCACCTCCACTCTCACGCGCAGAGAGCTCCAAGGCGCGGTCCACAGCTTCAACGACTTGCGATCCGTGCGGGTCGGCGCCGTCGCAAACTCCGCCACAAGCGACTACCTCACTCGCCAGCAGCTTTCGTTCCGGACATTTCCGGACGTTCAGGGCGGCTTGTCCGCATTGAGTAGCGGATCGATCGACGCCCTCGTGCATGACAAGCCGCTGATCGCCTGGATGGTTCGCAACGACTTCTCAGCCTCCGTCCGGGTCGTCGACACCAGCTTCAACAGCGAAAGCTATGCGATCGTGCTGCCAAAGGACAGCGCATTGCGGCCGATGCTCGATCTCGCCGTGCTTGATCAAATCGAAAGTGAGTGGTGGCAACAGACGCTGTTCCAGGCCCTTGGAAATGCACGGTCTCGCTAGCACCAGGATGCATAGAGGGTCACCAGCTTGGCTCGATCATCCATCCCAGCCTCCCGTCTGTGCAACCCAGCTCTGAATTTCCGGACTGCGCGTTGGTGTTACGTTCAACACTCCCGGGAACCAGGCGTCACCTGCACTCGCGCCCCAAAATCCAGCGGCAAGCTTCCTGGCAACGTCTAGCGGCTGAGGAAAGCGGATGGCACGTTTGCTTTCAGTCAATGTCGGTCTGCCGCGTGACATCGCATGGCGAGGCGGGACCGTTCATACGGGCATCTGGAAAACGCCGATCACAGGCCCGCGCATGGTGCGCCGGCTCAACGTCGACGGCGACGGACAAGGCGACATCGCAGGCCACGGCGGCGAGCACCGCGCCGTTTTCGTCTATCAAATCGAGTCCTATCAATATTGGCAGAACCAACTCGGTCGGAAGGACCTCGCTTACGGTCAGTTTGGCGAGAATTTCACCGTGGAAGGCATGGGCGACACCGAAGTGTGCATCGGGGACCGCTACCGGATCGCGGACGCCCTGTTCGAGGTGACGCAGCCGCGCGTCACCTGCTATCGCGTGGGCATCCGTATGGACGAGCCGGAAATGGCCGCGCTGCTCGTCAAGCACGGCAGGCCTGGCTTCTATCTCCGTGTGATCGAGGAAGGGGAAGTAAAGGCCGGTGACGAGATTGTCCTGGTCGCAGTCGGCCCCGAGCGCATGAGCGTGTCCGAGATCAATGCGCTGCTCTACACGGCGGACCACCCCAGCGACCGCCTGGAGCGCGCGATGCGCATTCCGGCATTGAGCCCGGGCTGGCGCAATTCCTTTGTGGCACTGCTCGAGCAACAGCGCAGGGACGGCCCGGCACGCGGAAACCCGGGCCTTGTCGCAGCGTCCGGGCCGCCTCCGGCCTGGCGCGGATTCCGCCCGTTTCGTGTCGCGCGCAAGGTGCGGGAGAGCGACAACGTAACGTCGCTGGTGCTTGAGCCCACGGACGGACGGCCTGTTGCTGCCGCTCTCCCCGGACAATTCGTCGTGTTGCAGCTCGGGCCGGCTTCTGCGCCAGCACTGATGCGAAGCTATTCGTTGTCGGGAAAGCCTGACGATACGTCCTATCGCGTGAGCGTGAAGCGGGAAGCGCATGGTAAGGCCAGCACTTATGTCGCAGATGAGCTCGGGGTTGGCGACATCCTGCAGGCAAGTGCGGCGCGCGGCAGTTTCACGCTGCAACAAGGTAAACGGCCGGTGGTGCTGTTGAGCGCCGGCATTGGCGTGACACCCGTGCTCGCGATGCTCCACGCGCTGGCGGCGGAAGCCACGACGAGGGAAATCTGGTGGCTGCACGGCGCCCGCAACGGTCGGGAGCATCCGTTTATTGCGGAGACGCGTGGGCTGCTCGAAGCGCTGGTTCACCATCACAGCTACATCTGCTACAGTGCGCCGGATTCCGGGGATCGGCCCGGCGTGGATTTTGACGCTACCGGACACCTCGATCCCGCAGTGCTTCACAAGCTCCGCGTCCCTCGCGACGCCGACTTCTATATCTGCGGTCCGGCAAAATTCATGGAAGATCTGACCACGGGTCTTGGCGCAATGGGCGTGGCGCGGGATTGCATCCAGACCGAGATGTTCGGCGCCAAGCCCTCCCGGACACCTGGCATTGTTGCTTCACCTCGCCGGCATCCGCATCCGCCGGCCGGGACTTCGGATGCAGGACCGCTGGTTTCCTTCGCCCGCAGCGGTCTCGATGTCCGCTGGAGACCATCCTTCCAAAGCTTGCTCGAGCTGGCGGAGGCTTGTGACGTGCCTGTGCGGTGGTCGTGCCGAACCGGAGTCTGCCACGCCTGCGAGTCCGGACTTGTGTCGGGAACGATCGCCTATCGGCCAGACCCGATCGATGCACCGGCAGAGGGTAATCTGCTGATCTGCTGCTCACGCCCCGAGGGCGACATCGTGATTGATCTCTGATCGTGGTGAGGCAACGGCAAGAACGACGGAGGAACCGAGATGCGATCCGACATGACGCAGGGAGCCATTTTTCCGGACTATGAGCTCAGCGACCACACAGGCAAGCATCGCAAGCTCTCGGAATTGCAGGGCGACGATCCGATGGTCCTGGTCCTTGGCCGGGGCGGATACTGTCCAAAGGATCGCCGTCAGGCCGAAGGCCTGCTTCAACTCCATCGCGAGATGGAGGTTGGATATTGCCGAATGGTCACGATCACGACTGACAACATCATTGAAACGAATGAATATCGCAGCGGCGTAGGCGCCCACTGGCCCTTTCTTTCCGATGCACGGCGCATCGTGCAGAAGGATCTGGACATCGCAGAGTATACTGATCCCATTCACAATCCGATGATTCCGCATGTGATCGTGCTGGAGCCTGGGCTTGTCATCTACAAAATCTACAATGGCTACTGGTTCTTCGGGCGTCCAACCGTCGAAGAACTCCGCCAGGACCTTCGGGCCGTCGGCAAGAAATGCCGGCCGGATTGGGACATCACGACGGTCGAGCTGAAGGCGCTTTGGCAGCAAGGCCGGAAGGAACTCTTCTACCCATATGGCAAGCCTCGCGATGGATAGAGCGCAGCGCTCGCTCTGCGACAGATGAAGTACCGGCCGCATCCCCCGAGCATCACTCCCTCCTCCAGAACGAGTGTCTAAAGATTTCGTCTCACTCTTTCGAGAAATCGTTCTTTCTCGCCAGGCGCGTAAGCTTGGGAAGCTCCGTAATACGGCTCATTGTGCGGCACGCTCTCGGAGAGCATTTTTAGGCGCCGTGCAATAGCTACTCCTCCACCGCCAACCCCTCCCCATGCACATACCACTCCGCCCGTGACGCCCACTGCACGTGCCGGTCCGGCGTCATCCCAAGCGGTTCGTCGAATGCGCCGGCGTGGATGATCGCCTCGCGTCCGCTGCGGGTGAGGTGTGGCATGGGGCTGCCGCAAATCTTGCAGAATGCGGTTGCAAAGCTTCGCGCCGTCGGCAGGTCGTAGCGGGTGACGGATGCTTCTCCGCGCAGCCATCGCAGTGCGGAGGCCTCTACGATCACCTCGCAGGAATGCGCGGTCCCGGTCGCCTTCCGGCAGCGCGAGCAGTGGCAGTTCAGGAAGCGATCGAATGGACCCTCGACCTCGAAGGCGACTTCGCCGCAGAGGCAGCTTCCCTTAAACGCGGCCATCATGGTCTCCTCATTCTCATCCTAGCCCGCTTTGGCCGCGAACCCTTGCAGCGCATAGAGCCACCCCAGCAGCGTCACGACCGATAGCAGCGTCGTGATCGAGACCGTGGCTGCGACCAACGAATGCTCCACCTTGTAGGCTCCGGCCAATATGTAGGCCGTCTTGGCTGTCGGCACGGCGGCGCAGATGACGGCGGCGATCGTGTAGAACGGATTGAGGCCGGAGGCGACACACAGGGCGTAGACGAGCAGCGGCATGAACACGAGCTTGACGGCCGCGAGCACGAGCGAGGCCTTGAGGTTCGCGCGCACGCCTTCGATCGAGAGGCCGAGCCCGATGGCGAAGAGGGCGCACGGCGTGAGCGCGGCCGCGAAAATGTTCAGATAATCCTTGAGCGGAGCAGGAATCGGCAGGCCCGTGATCGCCCAGGCAAGACCGATCAGGGTCGAGAGCACCATCGGGTTGAGCAGGATCTGCTTCACGAGCGTAGAGGGGGCTGCCGCGCCCGGCGCGCCCCGGCCGCTGCTCTCCAAGAGGATGACGGTCACCGGGAACATCACGGCTGCGACGAACACGGTTGCGATGGCCGCGGGCAGCACGGCCGGCTGCCCGTAGATCGAGTGCAGGACCGGCAGTGCAACGAAACCGGTATTGGTCATCGCGGCCGTCATGCCCTGCATCGTGCTGGAGGCGAGATCGCGGCCGAGGACCAAGCGAACGACGAGAAAGACCAGCGCGAAGCACAGCATCGATCCACCGCCAAAGGCGAACAGGAAGCGCCATTCCAGCAGATTGCTCGCCGGCTCCTGCGCGATGGTGACGACCAGCAGCGCTGGCATCGCTACGTTATAAGCGAAATGCACGAGCCCGTCGGCCAGCGACCGCGAGATGTAGCCGAGCCAACCGGCGAGCCAGCCAGTGACGATGATGGCAAATACGGGAAGGACGAGGCCGGCGACTTGCATCCTGGTTTCCCCCTGGCTGATTCCCTGATCAGGCCCCGTCATGTCATCTCGGGGCATGCGACCCCGGGTTGTTGAGGCTATACTAGTTCAGATTCCGGATCAGCTTCCAGGAAACCTCATGTGGGGTCCGCTCAGCCGGCGTGATGCGGTGCTGCAAACCGCGGGGCTTGCGGCCGCGAGCGTGGCCGCCGCCATTCCTGTGGCCGGCCGGGCGGTGTCGTCGCTGGCGCCGCTGCGCAGCCGGGAAATCGATGGTG
Organism: Bradyrhizobium sp. UFLA05-89; assembly: GCF_059803475.1. NCBI lineage: Bacteria > Pseudomonadati > Pseudomonadota > Alphaproteobacteria > Hyphomicrobiales > Nitrobacteraceae > Bradyrhizobium > Bradyrhizobium sp. UFLA05-89. The sequence goes on from NZ_JBANBA010000097.1 coordinate 16,427, forward strand.
CATTGTCGGCCGGCGTCAGCGCCCAAAGGATTCCCGGCGTGGTGGCAATGGCCGCGAACGAGCAGTCGGTGCTCTATGAGGGGGCCTTCGGCCTGCGCAATGGCGATGCGGCCTCGCGTATGTCGACTGATACGATCTTCCGCATCGCCTCGATGGTCAAATTGCTGACATCGGTTGCGGCGCTGCAACTCGTGGAGCAGGGCAGGCTGCATCTGGACGAGCCGGCCGCCGATATCGATCCGGCGCTCGCCGCTATTCAGGTGCTCGCCGGTTTCGACGCGAAGGGTGCCCCGCAACTGCATCCTCCCGAGAGGCCGCTGACGCTGCGCCATCTGTTGTCGCACACCTCCGGCTTCAGCTATCTGCTCTGGGATCCGAAGGTCGCCCGCTATCTCAAGGTCGCGCGCGGCGTGCCGAGGCTGCCGCGCATGCCGCTGATGTTCGAGCCCGGCGCAAGATGGGCCTATGGCGGCAGCCTCGACCGCGTCGGCCGGATGGTGGAGATCGCGAGCGGCGAGCCGCTCGAGCGCTACTTCCGCGACCACATCACCGGTCCGCTCGCCATGAACGACACCGTCGTCGCGCTCGACGACAAGCAGCGTGCGCGAGAGGCCAGCCTGTTCGTGCGGGATGCGCGGGGCAAGCTTCTGGAGCAGCCGCTGGAAAAGCCGGGCGGCAACAAGGCGTTTCTGGGTGGTGGCGGCATCTATTCCACCGCGTCCGATTACCTGACCCTGCTCCAGGCGCTGCTCAACGGCGGCAGCCTGCGCGGCAACCGTATCCTCCAGCCTGCGACGGTTGCCTCGATGTCCGAAAATCAGATCGGCAATCTCGAGGCCGGCATCCTCAAGACGACCAATCCGGCGCTCTCGAACGACGTGGACTTCTTCCCGGGTGCCCATCTGCGGTGGGGGCTGGGCGATATGATCAATCTCGATCCCGTCCCGGATGGCAGGAGCGCCGGCAGCCTGACCTGGGCCGGCCTGTTCAACACCTATTACTGGATCGATCCCGCGAAGCGCCTTGCTGGCGTCATCATGATGCAGATCCTGCCTTTCGCGGACCGCGAAGCGCTGAACGCCTATCGCCAGTTCGAACACGGGGTTTACCGCGCGTTGCGGCAGTCCTGATCTTTTATAACGCGGGAGCTTGCGGCATGATCTGCAAGTGCGCTCGCGCTTCGCGCTCACCTCGAGGTCAATCATGTCTCCCGAAATTCCACCTGCACCCGCCGACGCAGCCTCACGCCGGGCGGCCAAACCGACTGTCGTCTACCCCGCCGGTTCAATGCCAAGGCCTGATATGGCCATCCTGGAATCCGCGCGGCAGACGATGGTCAAGACGCAGGAGATCGCGGTGCCGCCGCGCGATGCCCGCGCGTTTCACGTCTCGCGCGGCCAGTTCTTCCGCATCGTCAGCATCGAGGGCCCGCAGGTCGGCGATCTCAATCTCTGGAATGCCCACGATCTCTCCGAGCGCTTCTTCAGCGGCAAGACCCGCGCGCTTCACGCAACGCATGTCGGCGCTGGCGACCGGCTCTGGAGCACCATGCCGCATCTGCGGCCGATGGCGACCATCAGCCATGACACGCTCGGCTGGTACGGCTTTGACGCGGATGGCGCCGGCATCCACGACGTGATCGGCACGCGCTGCGATCCCTACACGAACCTGCTGCTCAATGGCACGGCTTACGATTTCTGCTGTCACTCCAATCTGTCGCGCGCGCTGGCTGCCGAACTGAAGATGGACGCACGTGCGGTCGAGCATCACGTCCACGACGTCCTCAATGTCTTCATGTGCACCGGCTTCACTGGGGATACGCACCAATATTTCATGAAGGCCAGTCCGGTCCGTCCCGGCGACTTCATCGAGCTCTTCGCGGAGATCGATCTGCTTGGCGCCTTGTCGGCCTGCCCGGGCGGCGATTGCAGCGCGACCCATTCCAGCGATGTCGCGGCCTGTTATCCGCTCAAGATCGAAATCTTCGAGCCGGACCGGACGACGCTGGACGCCTGGAGCTGGCCGTTGCCGAATACCTACGATCGCGGCCATGGGAGTGATCGCTAATCGCCGGGAACCAAAGCCGCTGTCCGCGCGTCATTGACGGGTTCCCTTGGCTCCTGCCGATGGCAGGAGCCGGAGACAACCGGAAGGGGGAGATCATGAAAGCGCTCTTCGTCACAGCTTTGCTCGCCGCGACCGTTGCCGGCATTGGTCTTGCCAGCGCCGCCGATGGATGTGGCCCCGGCTGCCGCACCACCGTCTCCGGGGCGTGTGTCGTCGATGGATGGGGGAGCGGCGCGCGCGGCTGGAACGAGTGCCCGGCGGGCGCACAGCCCCGGCCGCCCTGTCCATCCGGCTACACCTGGAGCCCGCGTAAACGCGCCTGCTTTGCCAGCTATTAGCATTGCTTCTCGCCAAACGACTGTCTGGCCAGCCGTTGGCTCGGTGCGATCGCGCTTGGCTAAGCTGCTTTGCTCGAAATCAGGACCGCGACCGATCGCGGGCCGACGCCGTACGCGTTGGAGATGTATGGCTGTGCGCCCGCCTCCTCGACGATATCGTTCGGACTCTCCAGCGACGTATCCACCACGCGCTTCCAGATCGACGACGTCGGGAGTTCGAAGCTCAGTGCTTCCCAATACGCATTGAACATCGCGAAAATGTCGGCACCGCCCGTCGACGCGCCGCTTAAGTGGAGCGCCAGCGAGCGCGAGCCGCTGCCGAGATCGGGATCGCCGTCTGTGCCGTGCCACGTGCAGTCGGCACCCCATCCCGTGCTCCCAGCGATCACCGGATGCGCCTTGCGCAAGCCGATCATCATGCGGAAGAAGCGGAGCACGTCGGCGTTGGTTACAGTGAGGTCCCAGTCGAGCCAGGTGGTCTCGTTGTCCTGGTCGTAGACGTTTGGATTGCCGTTCTGGCTGTGCATGAATTCGTCGCCCGCAACGAACATCGGCACGCCATTCGACAACATCAGCAGGCAGCAGAAGTTCTTGACCTGCCGCTTCCTCAGCGCGGCGATCTCGGCGGGCACGTCTTTCGTGCCCTCGTAATCGCAGCCCCAGCTGCGCTGGTCGTCGTTGGTGTAGCTGACGAGGTCGCACAGATTGAGCCCGTCGTGGCAATCGACGAAGTTGATGCTCTGCGTACGCCGGTCGGCATCAGTGAGCGTGTCCGGAAACAGGTCCGTGCTGCCGTAGAGGCGGGTCATGAGATCGGCGACCAGACCACCATCGCCCTTGACGAAGCCGCGGACGGTGCTGCGGAAATGATCGTTCCATTGGCACCAGGAGCGGCCCGGAAAGGCACGGCCCATCTGATAGCCGCCGCCCGCGTCCCACGGTTCTGCGATCAGCCTGACATCCGCGAGATCGTGATCTCCGGAGATTTCCACCACGATCGGCGGATCGTCGGAATTGAGCGATCCATCCTCGTTGCGGGCGAAGATCGAGGCGAGGTCGAAGCGGAAGCCATCGACGCCGATCGATGTCGCCCAATATCTGAGACTGTCGACCACCATCAGCCGCGGCGCCGGATGTGCGGTCCTGAGGTCGTTGCCGCATCCGCTGAAATTGACGTAGCTGGAAAAGTCGGTCGGCGACAGCGCGTAGTAGGTCGAGTTGTCGATGCCGCGGAAGGAATAAGTCGGACCGCCTTTGCCCATCTCCGCGGTGTGATTGTAGACGACGTCGAGCAGCACCTCGATGCCGGCCTTGTGCAGCTCGTCGACCATGGCGCGAAATTCACGAAGCGCCCCTTCCGGCGTGCCGGCCACGCTGTAAGGCGTGTGCGGCGAGAAGAAGTTGAGCGTCATGTAGCCCCAGTAATTGTTCGTCCCCGGCTCGAACTGGTGCACCGGCATAAGCTCGACGGCAGTGATGCCGAGTTCCTTCAGGTACGGGATTTTTGCGACGACGCCGGCAAAGGTGCCGCGCTGCTCTTCGGTGACGTTCGAATTGGCCCGTCGCGTGAAGCCGCGCACATGCATTTCGTAGATGATCAGCTCGTGGTTATGGCGTGGCGCCGGCGGCCGGTCGGGGGGCGGGGCCGTCGCGCCATCAGCGAGCAGGCCGAGCGGCGCCTTGCCCGCATTCGATCCGGGCACCATCGCCGCATCACGGCTGAAGGCGGGCGGGAAGAACACGCCTTTCGCATAGGGATCGAGCAGGATCTTGTCGGGATCGAAGCGCTGCCCGCTGGCGGGATCGAAGGGACCATCGACCTGATATGCGTAATATTTTGCGTCCGCGATCACATCGGATGGCACCCGCATGTGCCAGACGCGGCCGGTCTTGTTGACTGGAAATGTGAAAGGCAGAACGCGAAGCGGTGTCGCGAACTCGCCGGCACGAAAGAGCAGGAGCGTGACCGCGGTCGCGTGCTTGGAATAGAGTGCGAAATTGCAGCTCTGGTCCGCCTCGTTGCGGGAACAGCCGAGCGGCCAGGGCAAGCCCTCGCTGCCTTCCAGATCCGCCATGACGATCTCCAATACACCTGCCGACGGCTGGCTTCATGCTCACATCAAGAGGGCGTCTTGCGGAGATAAGAGCCCACCGGGATGACAATGTCGAGACCGAGGGATAACAGCGTACTGCTCACCTCAGGTTCGATTTGTGCGAGGCTTTGCCTCGGTGGCACGGCGAGCCGTTTCGTGTCATATTCCGAGCCAGGCGGCCGGTGCGCGTCGGCAGTTGCGGCGCCAATCAACCAACAAGCGCTGGAGGAGCGTTGGGGATGTCGAAGCGGACGACGGCCGCGGTCTGGGTGCGGAGCATCGCGGAGATGCTCGCCGCCGAGGGGCTGGATGTCGCGAGCCTGTTTGCGGCCGCCGGCATCGATCCGCACGAACTCGAAGGTTCGAGCGCACGGCTCTCCACCGAGAAGATCAGTCATCTCTGGGAGCTCGCGGTCGAGCGTTCGAAAAATCCGGTCCTGTCGCTCGCGCAATATCAGATGGCGCGACCGGCGGCGTTCGACGTCGTCGGCTACACCATGATGTCATGCGCCGATCTGCGCGGTGCTTTCGAGCGGTTGAACCGCTATCTGCTCATCCTCAGCGACGCGCTGACAATGAGCATGACGGAAGAGGGTGATTGCTGCCGTATCGATTTCGTGCTGTTCGGCGGTAACCGGCCGATCCCGCGCCAGCGCATCGAGTTCATCTTCGTCACCGTGATCGGCTTCTGCCGCTGGATCGCGCGCAGTGACGTCAATCCGCGCGCCATCGCGCTGACCTATCCCCCGCCCGCGGATATCTCGCCCTATCACGCCGCGTTCCGCTGCCCGGTCACGTTCAACGCCGAGCGCAACAGCGTCGTGCTCGCGCGTAGCGACATGAACCTGGCGCTGCCGACTTTCAATCCGCAGCTCGCCGAGCTGCACGAGCGTTATGCCGGTGAATATCTGCGCCACTTCGATCACGCACTGACCAGCTTTCGCGTGCGGGAGGCGATCGTGCGGCGGCTTCCCGACGGCGAGCCGCGGCGAGACGATGTCGCGGTCGAGCTCTGCATGAGCGAGCGCACGTTGCAGCGGCGGCTGGAAGAGGAAGCGACCTCGTTCGTCCAGCTTTTGGACGATACGCGGCGAGAACTGGCGGACCAGTATCTCGGACGCCTGCATCTGTCGCTCGGGCAGGCAGCCTATCTGCTCGGCTTTGCCGACCAGAGCAGCTTCTTCCGAGCCTGCCGGCGCTGGTTCAAGGCCTCGCCGGGCGAATATCGCAATCGCCTGCTGCACGGGGTACCGGCAACCTAGTTAGCGCGTGCGATCGAACCCGAATGCTTAAATCTTTGCTAAGCGGTTCGGGATAAATTGGCATTTCAGCATTCTGCCAATTCATGCGAGCACCAAGATGTTTTCCCGCATCAGTTTCAAGCTTGTCCTGATTGTCGCCATCAGCCTCCTCGGCATGATCGTGCTGGCGCCGATCGCGCTTTACACCATGCGCGCGCAGATGGTTGCCGACCGCCAGGCCAAGACCCAGCAGATGGTCGACGTCGGCTATGGCATCCTGTCGCACTACCAGAAGCTCGAGAGCGAGGGGACGCTGACGCGCGAGCAGGCGCAGGCCGCCGCTCAGGCCGAGATCAAGAGCCTGCGCTACGACAAGGTCGAGTATTTCTGGATCAACGACATGGCCCCGAAGATGGTCATGCATCCGATCAAGCCCGAACTCGACGGCAAGGATCTCTCCGGCATGAAGGACCCTGCGGGCAACGCGCTGTTCATGGGTTTCGTCAACGTCGTGAAGGGGCAGGGCGCGGGCTTCTACACCTACCTCTGGCCCAAACCGGGCTTCGAGCAGCCGGTCGCGAAAATCTCCTATGTGAAGGGCTTTGCGCCGTGGAGCTGGATCATCGGCACCGGAATCTATCTGGACGACGTCGACGCCGTGTTCCGCCAGACCGCGATGACCTTCGCATGGGTATGTCTTGCCGTGTTCGCGCTGGTTCTCCTCGCCTCCTTCGTGATCGGCCGCAGCGTCACCAGGCCGCTCGCGAATATCACCGCGCTCACGGAGCGGCTCGCGTCCGGCGACAGCGCATTCGACGTGCCCTATACGAATCACCGTGGTGAAGTCGGCGGATTGGCCAAGGCGCTCGCCGTGTTCAAGGACAATGCCGCGGCGGTGCACCGGATGCATGCCGAGCAGCAGGAGCTGAAGCAGAAGACGGACGCCGAGAAGCGCAAGGTGATGGTCGACCTCGCCGGCAAGTTCGAGGCCAGTGTCCAGGCCGTGGTCCGCGACGTCTTCAACGAAGCGCAACAGATGCAGCAGGCCGCGCAGGGCATGTCTGAAACCGCCGACAAGGCGAGCGCGCGTGCGAGCATCGTCGCCGATGCCTGCCAGCAGGCTTCGAGCAACGTGCAGACGGTGGCCTCCGCCGCCGGCGAGCTATCGTCGTCGATCACGGAGATCAGCCAGCGTGTCGCGCAAGCCGCACAAGTCGCCGACAAGGCGGCGGCCGACGGCCAGCGCACCAACGACACCGTGCAGGGGTTGGCCCAGGCGGCCCACAAGATCGGTGAGGTCATCGACCTCATCAACCAGATCGCCTCGCAGACGAACCTGCTCGCGCTCAACGCCACCATCGAGGCGGCGCGCGCCGGCGAAGCCGGCAAGGGTTTTGCCGTGGTCGCAAGCGAGGTGAAGTCGCTGGCGAGCCAGACCGCGAAGGCAACCGACGAGATCGGTGCGCAGATCTCGGCAATCCAGGCCGAGACCGATCAGGTGGTCGGCAACATTCAGAGCATCCGCGCGACCATCATGGAGGTCAACGAGATCTCCTCCTCGATCGCAGCGGCCGTGGAAGAACAGGGCGCCGCGACGCAGGCCATCGCGCGCAGCGTGCAGGACGCCGCGTCCGGCACCAACCAGGTCTCGCAAAACATCTCCGGCGTCACGGAGGCAACCTCCGAGACCGGCCATGCCGCAGGTCGGGTGCTGCAATCGAGCGGCCGGCTGACGCAGAAGCTGCAGGCGTTGCAGCACGAGGTGACGACCTTCGTCGCCGGCGTAAGGGCAGCGTAGGACTCTACTCCTTCATCGTCACCCTGAGGTGGCCGCTAAGCGGTCCTCGAAGGGCGACGGCCCGGCTGTTGCCGCGAGGACATCACAGTGCGCTGCTATACCTCGGCCGCTCATCCTTCGAGGCTCCCAGCGCAGTGCGAATGCACTGCGCTGCTTGCGCCTCGGGATGACGGTGTGAGGTCGGTACGCAGGGAGAGACCGTTTATTCCGCGTCGCGGCACCGGGCCCGCGTCACGCTTGACTCCACCCCCGCTTGTCGTTGACGTCCTTCCATGCCTGCCGCAAATAGGCGCGGTGCACGGAGGCCCGCTCAAATGTCGTTCCGAAAGCTCCTGATCGCCAATCGCGGCGAGATCGCCATCCGCATCGCGCGGGCCGCGGCGGATGCCGGCATTGCGACGGTGGCGATCTTTCCTGCCGACGATGCGCTGTCGCTGCACGTCCGCGTCGTCGACGAGGCCGTTGAGGTTCCCGGCCGCGGGGCGCGTGCCTATCTCGACATCGAAAGCGTGGTGAAGGCTGCGAAGGGCGCCGGCTGCGACGCCGTGCACCCCGGCTATGGCTTCCTCAGCGAGAACGCCGACTTCGCCAAGGCTTGCGCCGCCGAGGGCATCGCCTTCGTGGGACCGAAGGTGATCGCGCTCGAGCTGTTTGGCGACAAGGTCGCCGCGCGGCAGCTTGCAAAACGCTGCGGCGTGCCGATTATCGCCGGCACCAGCGGGCCGTCCTCGCTTGGCGAGATTCAGGCGTTCTTCGACTCGCTCGGCAAGTCCGCCGCGATCGTGATCAAGGCGATGGCCGGCGGCGGCGGCCGCGGCATGCGTATCGTGGAGAAGGCTGCGGATCTGGCGGAGGCCTATGCGCGCTGCCAGTCGGAGGCGAAAGCGGCCTTCGGCTTTGACGGCGTCTATGCCGAGCGCCTGATCCGCAAGGCGCGCCACATCGAGGTGCAGATCATCGGGGACCATCATGGCGCGATCAGCCATCTCTGGGAGCGCGAATGCACCGTTCAGCGCCGGCACCAGAAGTTGATCGAGGTGGCGCCCAGTCCCTCGCTCAGCGACGGCTTGCGCGGCCGCATCATCGAGGCGGCAAAGCAGCTCGCCACGCACGCGGGCTACGACAATCTCGGCACCTTCGAGTTCCTGGTCGATGGCGCCACTGAAGACAGCTTCGCCTTCATCGAGGCCAATCCGCGGCTTCAGGTCGAGCACACAGTGACGGAGGAGGTGCTGGGCGTCGATCTCGTCCGCGCGCAGCTTGCGGTCGCCTCCGGCGCCTCGCTCGCTTCGCTGGGCCTCGACCAGGCTTCGATCCCGACGCCGCGCGGCCACGCCATGCAGCTCCGTATCAACATGGAGACGCTGGACGAGACTGGTGCGACGCACCCGACCGGCGGCGTGCTTGCGGTGTTCGAACCGCCCTCGGGCCCTGGCGTGCGCGTCGATAGCTTTGGCTATGCCGGCTACAAAACCAGCGCCGCCTTCGACTCACTGCTTGCCAAGGTCATCGTCCATACGTTGGGTGAGGCTTGGCACGACGTGGTCGCGAAAGCCTCGCGGAGCTTGCGCGAATTCCGCATCGATGGCGTCGTGACCAACATCCCCTTCCTCCAGGCGGTGCTCGCTCATCCCGACTTCAGGACCAATCGTATCGCGACCGACTTCATAGATCGCAATGTCGCAAAGCTCGTAGAGGCGGCCGACGGCGCGGCGCGGCCGCTGTTCTTTGCACCGACTGACAAGTCCGGCGATCACGCGGCGCAAACCCACGTGGCGCAGGAGGTGCCGGAGGGAACGGTGATGGTCGCGGCGCCCTTGCAGGGCACCGTCGTGACGATCCAGGTCAAAGAGGGCGAGATCGTGCGGCCCGGCCAGCAGCTCGCGGTGATCGAATCCATGAAGATGGAGCACCTGGTAATGGCCGAGCAGGGTGGCCGGGTCATGAGGCTCGTGGCCGGCGACGGCGTCACGCTGCTGCATGGCGAGCCGATCCTCTATCTCGAGCCGCTCGACGTCGCGGCCGACAGCGCTGCCAAGGAAGCCGAGATCGATCTCGATCACATCCGCCCCGATCTCGCCGAGATGTTGTCGCGCCAGGCCAACACGCGCGACGAAAATCGCCTGGCGTCCGTCGAGCGCCGCCGCAACACCAATCAGCGCACCGCGCGCGAAAACGTTGTGCAGCTCGTCGACGACGGCTCTTTCATGGAATATGGCAGCCTCGCCATCGCCGCGCAGCGTCGCCGCCGCAAGCTCGACGATCTCATCAAGAACACGCCGGCGGACGGCCTGATCACCGGCGTCGCAACCGTAAATGCGGACAAGTTCGGCCCCGATGATGCGCGCTGCATGGTGGTCGCCTACGACTACACCGTGCTTGCGGGCACGCAGGGCCACATGAACCACAAGAAGATCGACCGCATGCTGACGCTCGCCGAACAATGGCGCATGCCACTGGTGTTTTACGCCGAAGGTGGCGGTGGGCGGCCCGGCGACACCGATCGTCTCGGCATGACCGGCCTCGATGGTCCTTCCTTTTTGCAATTCGCAAGGCTTTCCGGCCTCGTGCCTGTCGTGGGCGTTGTCTCAGGCTATTGTTTTGCGGGCAATGCGGCGATGCTTGGCTGCTGCGACGTCATCATCGCCACCAAGAATGCCTCGATCGGCATGGGCGGGCCGGCCATGATCGAAGGCGGTGGTCTTGGCGTCTATCATCCCGCCGAGGTTGGCCCGGTCTCGTTCCAGTCCCCGAACGGCGTCATCGACATCCTCGTCGAGGACGAGGAGGAAGCAACGCGCGTTGCGCAGACATATCTGTCCTATTTCCAGGGCGCGGTGAGCGGGTGGCAGGCGGCCGATCAGCGCCTCCTGCGCCGCGCGATCCCCGAGAACCGGCTGCGCGTTTACGACATCCGAAGCGTGATCGATCTCATCGCCGACAAGGGCTCCGTTCTCGAACTCCGCCGCGACTACGGCGTCGGCATGGTCACCGCCTTCATCCGCATCGAAGGCAGGCCGTTCGGCCTGATCGCCAACAATCCCCGCCATCTCGGCGGCGCGATCGATGCGGATGCCGGCGACAAGGCGGCGCGCTTCCTCCAGCTCTGTGACGCCTTTGACATCCCGATCGTCTCGCTCTGCGATACGCCCGGCTTCATGGTCGGCCCGGAGGCCGAGAAGACCGCGATCGTGCGCCACGTCTCGCGCATGTTCGTCACCGGCGCGAGCCTCTCCGTCCCGCTGTTCGGCATCGTGTTGCGCAAGGGCTATGGTCTGGGCGCACAGTCGATGATCGGCGGCGGCTTCCATGCCTCCTTCTTTACCGCGGCTTGGCCGACCGGGGAATTCGGCGGCATGGGTCTCGAAGGTTATGTGCGGCTCGGCTTCCGCAAGGAGATGGAGGCGATCGTCGACACGGTCGAGCGCGAAACGTATTATCGCAACAAGGTCGCCGAGCTCTACGCCAACGGCAAGGCGGTCTCGATTGCCTCGGTGTTCGAGATCGACAACGTCATCGATCCCGCTGAGACGCGGCGGTGGATCATGGCGGGCCTGCGCTCCGTGCCGAAGCCGCCCGAGCGCACGACCAAGAAGCGCCCCTGCATCGACGCGTGGTGAGCAGGCGCAGCAACGGCAGCGTGCCGGTTCCCGATTGACATTCTCGCCTCAGCGACGGTCATGTCGGGACCGGACGATCGAATCAGAGGACGTGGTTTGTCATGACGGAAGCTGCCTATGTTGCGGTTGATTGGGGCACGACGAGCTTCAGGCTCTGGCTGATCGACCGTGACGGCCAGGTTCTGGCTGAGCGCCGCAGCGGCGAGGGCATGATGGCGGCGGCGAAGACTGGCTTTGCCACCGTGCTGCAATCGCATCTGGATGCGGTCGGGGCGGGAAGCGAGCTGCCTGTGCTGATCTGCGGCATGGCCGGCGCCCGCCAGGGCTGGGTCGAAGCCGGCTATGTCGATACCCCGGCTCCGCTCGCCGCGATCCTCGCGCGCGCGGTTCCGGTCGCCGGACAGTCGCGCGACATCCGGATTCTGCCGGGAATTGCGCAGCGTGACGCCGGCGCGCCGGACGTGATGCGGGGCGAGGAGACCCAGTTGCTCGGCGCGCTTGGTCTTGAGGCCGCCGGCGAGGCGCTGGTCTGCATGCCCGGGACGCATTCGAAATGGGTGAGCGTCAGCGGTGGAACGGTCGCACGTTTTGCCACCTTCATGACGGGCGAGCTGTTCAGCGTCGTCTCGCGCGAGACGATCCTCTCGCATGCGGTTACTGGAGCCGATGATGCTGAAGACCGCGAGGCGTTCAGGTCAGCGGTTGCGGCTGGGTTCAAGACCCCGGCATCGGCAGCCAACCTTCTGTTCCAGGTGCGGTCGCGGCAGCTCCTGTTCGGCGGCACGCCGGCCGCGGCGCGCGAAACCATCTCGGGCACCCTGATCGGAATCGAGCTCGCGGCAGGGCTCGCCCACGGCCGGCCGCAGAGCGGTATCAGACTGGTTGCATCAGGGCGGCTTCAGATGCTGTATCGGCTGGCGTTTGAAACACTTGCGGTGGCGGTTGAGCCAATCGATGCCGACGAGGCAGTGCGCAGCGGCCTTGCGATGGCGGCGCGCGCCATCTGGACGAGATAGAAGGATTTTTTGCATGAACGTGCCATTTCCGACGATGAAGCGTCCGCTGGTCGCAATCCTGCGCGGCGTGAAGCCCGACGAGGCCGACGGCATCGTCAGCGTGCTGATCGAAGCCGGCATGACTGCGATCGAGATTCCCTTGAATTCGCCCGACCCGTTCCGCTCGATCGAGATTGCGGTCAAGCGTGCGCCCACTGGCGTGCTGGTCGGCGCCGGTACTGTGCTCACCACCGCCGATGTCGACCGGCTGAATGAGGCCGGCGGCAAGCTGCTGGTGGCCCCGAATGTCGACACGCAGGTGATTGCGCGTGCGCATGAGCACGGCATGGTGACCATGCCCGGCGTGTTCTCGCCGACTGAAGCGTTGCTGGCCGCACGCGCCGGCGCATCGAGCCTGAAATTCTTTCCAGCCAGCGTGCTCGGCGCCGCGGGGATTGCCGCGATCCGCGCCGTGTTGCCGGCAAGCGCAATGATCGCTGCTGTCGGTGGGGTCTCCGAGCAGAATTTTGCCGAATATGTCAAAAGCGGCGTGCGCGCCTTCGGCCTCGGCAGCAGCCTCTACAAGCCGGGCATGACCGCGGCCGATGTCGCCGCGCGCGCCAAGGCGACAATTGCGGCCTACGATCTCGCAATTCAGGACGCGTGAGAGCGGAGCGTCAGCTTCGTCTTGCCGAGGGCCACACCAGCCGCTCATGGCGGCGCGCAAAGCGCTGCCAGTGCAGCACCGCGCCGACCAGCAGCGCAGGCACGAAGCCGAGGATGATCAGGAAGTTTGGCAGCGGCTTCGGCGAGATGAACTCGATGGCGATGTCCGAGATCAGCCACAGCGCGGCGAATAGCACGGCAAAGTCGGTTCGCGGAAAACGCAGGTAATAGAAGATCGCGGTGATGATCACAGCGGGTCCGATTGCGACGCCGATCATGACCGCGGTCAGCTCTTTCGGCGTCAGCGCGTCCAGCACCATCGACGCCAACAGCCATATGGCGGCGAACATGGCGATGATGTCGATCGGATGCCGCACTGCGGTTCCTCTGGTGGAAGCCGCGTTATCGTTGTGGCGCTTGCGCCGGCCGTCAAGCCCCCAATGCGCCTATTCTTCCTCGCTTCCAGGCGTCGGCCGCAGCATGAAATGACCGAAGGCGGACGCGATCGGCTTGTCCGGGTCGTCCTGCCATGCCCTTGCCTCGAACGCGACGATGCGCCGGCCCTGCTTGACGATCGAGACGTTGGCAAAGCTGTCGAGCGCGCGGCCGGAGCGCAAATAGTTGATCGTGAGTCCGATCGGCTTGGGCGGCCTGGAGATGCCGAGCTCGCGTGTCACGCCGACGATTGCCGTGGTCTCCAGGAATGCGCCGGTCATGCCGCCATGGATCGCGGGCAGGATCGGGTTGCCGATGATCTTCGGCGAGAACGGCATCATCAGCGTGCCGTTATCCTGGAAGCGGATGCCGAGGCAGCGCGCGAAGGGGCTATTGGCGAAGGGGCCGGCCGGATCCTCCGGTGCGTCCAGCGTCGGGATGCTGCGCTGGTCCGTCGCGCGCTCGGCCAGCATGTTGGTGCGGTTGGCGCCGATCATGAAGCAGGCGGTCGCGGTTGCAACAGGGTCGTCCTCCGACTCTTGGTAGGCCGTCGCGCGCACGAAGGCGATCGAGCGCGTTGTGCGATAGCAGATCGAATGCGCTCGGATGTCGAGGCCGGGCGTGGCCGGCTTCTGATAGTCGATGCGCAGATCCAGCGTCGCGATCGCGTGCGTGCCGTCGAGCGCGAGTTGCACCGCCATGCCGCAGCACTCGTCCAGCATCGCTGTGACCACGCCGCCATGCAGCACGCCGGTTTCGGTATCGCCGACGAAGACTGGGCGGTACGGCAGGCTCGACCAGGCTTCACCAGGTGCTGCGCGGTCGAGCCTGAGCCCGCTGATATAGCCATAATCGGAGCGGCGTCCCCTAATGGCCTCGGCGAGCACGTCGAACGGAAGAGTCGTGTTTTGCGATCTGGACATGACCATATTTTAGACCGTTGTCGCGGCTCGCGCAAAAATCTCCTGCTTCATTCGGGGCTCGACAGGCGAGGACGAAGCAACGATGCTGCGGGATCATCTGTTTTGAGAACGACGAGGAACCCCATGGCAGACCCCGACGCGCCGGCGACCAGTTCAGGGGGCGTGACGATTTCGACAGGAAGCGCCGAGCGGGCGCCGTTCATCTATTTCGACGGCGTGTCCTGCTTCGGCCATCACAACGGCGCGATCCAGATCGAGCTCGCCGCGAACCTTTTGATGCCGGTGGGTCCGGGCGTCCGGGTCGACGTGATCCAGACCGGACACATCCGCTGCAGTCCTGCCGCCGCCATCGCCCTGCGCGAAGCGCTCGACAAGGCGCTCGCCATGATGCAGCAGGGCCAGCAGCAGCCGATGGAGACGATTCCGGCCATGAAGAATTGATCGCTTCGTAGGGTGGGTTAGCCCCGCGGCTGCGCGAAGCGCAGTCCGACGGGCGTAACCTACCACTTCTGTGCCCCGTAAATGGTGGATTACGCCTTCGGCTGATCCACCCTACGCAGGTCAAGCAGTCGCGCGCTCATCCCTTCGTCACGTGCACCTTCGGCTTCTTGCCGGCATTCCACTTGCCGTCGATGGCGCGCTCGATCTGCGCGGCGAGTTGAAGCAGCAGGCCGTCATTGGCCTGCTTGGCGATGGCCTGGATGCCGAGCGGCAGGCCGTGCTCGTTCTCGGCGAGTGGCAGCGAGATCGCCGGCATGCCGCAGAGGTTCGCCAGCGGCGTGAAGGCAAAATTGCGCCAGAGATTGCCGAACCAGTCCAGCACATCCGGATTGTCGGAGATCGTGAGATACTCCTTGGTGCCGACCTTCGGCGTCGGAAGCGCGGTGATCGGCGTCAGGATGACGTCCCACTGCTCGAAGAAGCCGCCGAAGCCGCGCGATGTCGTGTTGAACACCGCCTGCATTTTTGCCCGCTCGGCAAAGCTCGTGTGCCGGCCCGCCTCCCAGATCCGGATGTTCATCGGCTCGATCAGATCCTCCGGCGGCCGCTCCAGCCCGCGCGCGGCGAGCATGTTGGAGATCACGACGGCGAAGTTGGAGATGTAGCAGGTCGTCTGCGCGTCGAAAGCGGCGCGAAAATCGAGCTCGGGCAGGGCAAAGTCGACGTGATGGCCGAGGCCTTCGAGGAAGCGGCCGACTTTCTCCAGTTCGGCTGCGATGTGCGGCGTCGCGCGATAATCGCCCCATTGATGCGACAGCGCGATGCGGAGCTTGCCCGGATCGCGCTTGATCATATCGGTATAGGGCTGCGCCGTGGTCCAGAACGGCATGAACTCGCCGGGCGCAGGTCCCCGGGCATGATCGACGAAGGCCGCGGTGTCGCGCACGCTGCGCGACTGGCAGCCCTGGATCGAAACGAGGCCGGTGAGATCGGACATGTGCGGCGCGAGCGAGAACACGCCGCGTGACACCTTCAGCCCGATATTGCCGTTGACCCCTGCAGGAATGCGGATCGAGCCACCGCCGTCGGTCGCATGCGCAATCGGCACGATGCCGGCGGCGACCGATGCGGCGCTGCCTGCCGACGAGCCGCAGGTGGTGTAGTCGGTGTTCCAGGGGTTGCGCGTGACATAGACGGCCGGGTTGTCGGCGGAGCTGCATACCCCGAACTCCGGCGTCGTGGTGCGTCCGATCAGGTTCAATCCGGCCTGGCGGAATTTCGAGGTCAGGAAGGTGTCGGCGCCTGCGCGATTGCCGCGCATCAGCAGCGAGCCCATTTCCTGCAAGCGGCCTTTCATGGTGGGCCCGAGATCCTTCATCAGGAAGGGCAGGCCGGCGAACGGGCCGGTGAGGTTGGCGCCGTCCTTGGCGGGATCCGCGATCACGTCGTCGAACAGCTCGACCACGCCGGACAGCGCGGTATCGACCTTCGCCACCGCGGCCGCGGCCTGGCGCGCCAATTCGGCAGGCGTGAGGTCGCCCTTCTTGACGCATGCGGCCAGCGCTACGCCATCGTGTTGCGCCCATTCATTCCAGCTCATCGGCAAGGTCATGGCGATTCAATCCTCTCGTTCGGCGGCGAACATAGTTTCGCGAGAGGGTGTGTCAATCGACAGGACCCGCATGGCTGCGCCGCCGAATCCGGAGATTTTGCGGCGGTCCTGGCGGCACGCGCGCGTGACTAAATCCTGAGATTGAAGACCCTCGACGAGTCGCGCCGTAAGCGTTGACGACCGGGCAAATCGGGTGGCCCGGATTTCGCTTCGCTCCGTCCGGGCTACAAGTGCTCCGCGGCGCAAATGGCTTGGTTTGTAGAGCTTCGGAATCTCGATAGTCTGGAGCGTCGGCGCCCACGCTCGCAATGAAGGGCGCGCCAGCCGCGGCAACCAGCCGAATGTGGCGAGATCGCATCAGCGCAACAAAAAAATCCCTTGTCGACTGTTCGGTGTCGTACCTTGATGAATCAAGTCGGGATGGTCCATAAGCGGCGTCCCGCGGGCCGTCGGTTCGGTTCGCGTCGCGTGCTTTGATTAGAGGAAACTGGCGTGGCAAACATCAACCAGAAGATTGCGCAGGAGCTCGGGGCCCGGGAGGAGCAGGTTCAGGCGGCGGTGGAGCTGCTCGACGGTGGCGCCACGGTTCCCTTCATCGCTCGCTACCGCAAGGAAGCCACCGGTGCGCTCGATGACGCGCAGCTCCGCACGCTGGAAGAGCGCCTTGTCTACCTGCGCGAGCTCGAAGACCGCCGCAAGGCGATCCTCGAATCGATCCGCGAGCAGGGCAAGCTCGACGCGACGCTGGAGGCCACCATCATGGCCGCCGACAGCAAGGCGCGCCTGGAGGACATCTACCTGCCGTTCAAGCCCAAGCGCCGCACCAAGGCGGAGATTGCCAAGGAGGCCGGCCTCGAGCCACTCGCCGACCAGTTGATGGCGGAGCCCACCAACGATCCGAAGCTGGTGGCGGAAACGTTCGTCAACGCGGAGAAGGGCGTCGCTGATGCTGCTGCCGCGCTCGATGGCGCCCGCGCCATCCTGGTCGAGCGCTTCGACGAGGACGCCGATTTGATCGGGAGCTTGCGCGAGGAGATGTGGACCAATGCGCGGATGGCCTCCAAGGTGCGCGACGGCAAGAAGACCGAGGGCGAGAAATTCGCCGACTACTTTGAGTTCTCCGAGCCACTGACAAAACTCCCGTCGCATCGCATCCTCGCGATGTTCCGCGGCGAGAAGGAGGAGATCCTCGATCTCCAGATCCAGGCCGAGGCCGAAGTGCCGCCGGCGGGCGTGCCGAGCGCCTATGAATTGAGGATCATGAAACGGTTTGGCATTGCCGACCTCAAGCGCGCGGGCGACCGCTGGCTGATCGACACAGTACGCTGGGCCTGGCGTACCAAGATCCAGGTGCATCTGAATATCGATCTGCGCATGCGGCTGTGGAACGCGGCCGAGACCGAGGCCGTGCGCGTGTTCGCCTCCAATCTGCGCGATCTCCTGCTGGCCGCGCCCGCCGGCACTCGCGTCACCATGGGACTGGATCCCGGCTACCGCACCGGCGTCAAGGTCGCGGTGATCGATGCGACCGGCAAGGTGGTCGACACCACCGCAATCTATCCGCACGAGCCGCAGCGGCAGTGGAACGAGTCGCTTGCGACCCTCGGCCGGCTCGCGCTGAAGCATCGCGTCGAGCTGATTGCCATCGGCAACGGCACCGCCTCGCGCGAGACCGACAAGCTCGCGACCGAGCTCGTCAAGGGCCTGGCCGAGCTGAAGATGACCAAGATCGTGGTGTCGGAAGCCGGCGCGTCGGTCTATTCGGCCTCGGCCTTCGCCTCGCAGGAATTGCCGGGCCTGGACGTTACCTTGCGCGGTGCGGTCTCGATCGCCCGGCGCCTCCAGGATCCGCTCGCTGAGCTCGTCAAGATCGAGCCCAAGGCGATCGGCGTCGGCCAGTACCAGCACGATCTCGGCCAGGCCAAGCTCGCCAAGTCGCTCGATGCCGTGGTCGAGGACTGCGTGAACGCCGTCGGTGTCGACGTCAACACCGCCTCCGCGCCGCTGCTCGCGCGCGTGTCGGGCGTCGGTGCGGGCCTTGCCACAAGCATCGTGCAGCATCGCGACGCCAACGGTCCGTTCAAGTCGCGCAAGGCGCTCAAGGACGTGCCACGGCTGGGACCCAAGGCGTTCGAGCAATGCGCGGGCTTCCTGCGCATCCTCGGCGGCGAGGATCCGCTCGATGCTTCCGGCGTGCATCCGGAAGCCTATCCAGTGGTACGCAGAATCCTCGGCGCCACCAAGAGCGACATCAAGGCGCTGATCGGCAACAGCGACGTTGTCCGTACACTGAAGCCGAAGGACTATGTCGACGAAACCTTCGGTCTGCCGACCGTCACCGACATCCTGCGCGAACTTGAAAAACCCGGCCGCGACCCGCGTCCGGCGTTCAAGGCGGCGGTGTTCAAGGAAGGCGTCGAGGAGATCAAGGACCTCAAGAAGGGCATGATCCTCGAGGGCACGGTCACCAACGTCGCCGCCTTCGGCGCCTTCGTCGATATCGGCGTGCACCAGGACGGCCTCGTGCACATCTCGGCAATGTCCAAGAATTTCATCAAGGATCCGCGCGAGGTGGTGAAGCCGGGCGACATCGTCAAGGTGAAGGTGCTGGACTTCGAGGTCGCCCGCAAGCGCATCTCGCTGACGCTGCGCCTCGACGACGAAGTCGGAGCCACGAAGGACGCGCCCGGCATGCAGCGCGACAATTCGCGCAACTCCGGCCGCATGACCTCCTCGGCGCCGCGCAAGCAGGAATCCTCCGGCGGCGGCGCGCTCGCCGAAGCGCTGCGTCGCGCCGCTGAAAAGAGTGGCCGCGGCAAACCGGCGTAAGGCGAGCCGCGCAAATTAACTTCTGCGTTAGAATCTGGCGCATTTGTAAGTTGAAGGAGCCCGTCTATTCTCATCTCCTGAGCCTCCTCGGGCGGCGAGGCATGTCGCCGCACTGCAAGGAGGTTTTCCGATGAACAACAGGCTTCTCACAGGCCTCGTCGCAGCGGCAGTCGCCGCGACGCTGGCGGTTGCGTCGCCCGTCCTCGCACAACGCGGTGGCGGCGGCGGGCATGGCGGCGGCTTCGGCGGCGGTGGCGGCCATATGGGTGGTGGCGGCATGGGCGGCGGTGGCTTTCGTGGTGGTGGCATGGGCGGCGGTATGGGCGGCGCTCATTTTGGCGGCATGGGCGGCGCGCGCTTCGCTGGCGCGAGTTTTGGTGGCGCGCGCTTTGCCGGCGCACCGATTGCAGGCCGTGCGGCCTTCGCATCGCGCTTTGCAGGCAACCCAATGGCCGCCCGCGCTGCCTTCGTCGGGCCGCGCTTCGCCGGTGCCGGCTGGCACGGCAGGCCCTTCATCGGCCGCCACGCCTTCTTCTTCCGGCACCATCGTCGCTTCGCCTTCTTCGGCGCGCCTTTCGTCTATGCTGGCTTTTACGGTGGCTGCTGGCGGCAGAGCTGGACGCCCTGGGGCTGGCAGTGGGTCAATGTGTGCGGGGACGATTGGTACTAGCATCGCGTAACCGCACCGTTGTCGCGATCGCCGCCGGGCAGTTCCGCCCTGCCCCGGAACGGGATAGTCTGGTGGCGATCGTCGCAAGAAGTTGAGCCACGGGTTGAGCCATGAGCGGAGGTCACCGCCGCATTCTCGTCGTCGAGGACGACCTGGAGACCGCAGGCCAGCTCGCAGAAGAGCTGACGACCAGCGGCTACGAGGTCGATCTCGCCGCGACCGGCCGCGAGGCGATCAGCCGCGGCAGCGAGCGCGACTATGCCGTGATCACCATCGATCGCATGCTGCCCGACATCGACGGCATCACGGTGATGCGCCAGCTGCGCGATGACGGTATCGCGTCGCCTTTCCTGATCATCTCCGCGCTCGGCGAGGTCGACGACCGCGTGCGGGGCCTGCGCGCCGGCGGTGACGACTATCTCGTCAAGCCGTTCTCCTTCGTCGAGTTGCTCGCGCGCCTCGAAGCGCTCGGCCGCCGCAGCGAGACGATCGCCAAGGAGACGATCTTGCGCGTCGGCGATCTCGCGGTTGACCTGATCTCCCGCAGCGCCAGCCGCCGCGGCAAGAAGATCCCATTGCTGCCACGTGAATTCCAGCTGCTCGAATATCTCGTCCGCAACGAGGGCCGCGTCGTCTCCCGCGCGATGCTGCTCCAGCACGTCTGGGACCTGCATTTCGATCCCTCCACAAACATCATCGACGTCTATGTCGGCCGTGTCCGCCGCAAGGTCGACGACAGCCAGGCCTATCCGCTGATCCACACCATCCGCGGCATCGGATATTGCCTCCGTGCTCCTCGCTAACACGCTCAAATCATCGACGTTCCGCCTGGCGCTGATCGCGATCGCGGTCTTCGGCCTGATCGTCGCGGCGATCATCGCCTATGTCTACTATGGGACGCTCGCCTATGTGCAGAGCCGGGTCGGCGATGTCGGCGATCACGACGGCTTCACCGGAATGATCGAGCTTGCCATGATCGCGGTCGCCCTGCTGCTGCTGGTGCTCGCCGCGGTCGCCGCGGTACTGGTGACGCGGCGTACGGTCGGCCGCATCGAGCAGATCAACGCCACCAGCCGCGCCATCATGCTCTCGGGCCTTGACCAGCGCATTCCCTTGCGCGGCAGCCACGACGAATGGGACAGCGTCGCTGAAAACCTCAACCAGATGCTCGACCGCATCGAGACCCTGATGGGCGAGGTCAAGCAGGTCAGCGACAACGTCGCGCACGATCTGCGCACGCCGCTGACGCGCATGCGCGGCCGGCTGGAAAAGGCCTATCATGCCCCGCGCAACAGCGAAGCCGACGCTGCGCTGATCGGCGATACCATCGCCGACCTCGATGCCGTGCTCGGAATGTTCGCCTCCATCACGCGGATATCCGAGATCGAGACCCGCGCGCGCAAGGGCGCGTTCCGCGAGCTGAACCTCGTGGAGATCGCCGGCGAAGTCGTCGAGCTCTACGATGCCGCCGCCGAGCAGGTGGCAACCCGTCTCAATTTGACGGGCGACCGCGAGGTCAGGGTCACCGGCGACCGCGACCTGCTGTTCGACGCCATCGCCAACCTCGTCGACAATGCGATCAAGCATGGCCGCGCGAACGGGCAGGTGACCGTGATCTGCAAGTCCAGCGACGGTGGCGCGCTGATCTCGATCGAGGACGACGGGCCCGGCATCCCGAAAGATCAGCGGGACCACGTATTCAAGCGCTTTTACAGACTCGAGCAGAGTCGCTACACGCCAGGCAACGGCCTAGGCTTGAGCCTCGTCGCCGCGATCGTGCGGCTGCACGGTGCTGAGATCGTACTCCATGACAACGCGCCGGGGCTGACGATCCAGGTCCGTTTTCCGTCGTCCGCACTGTAGGCGTACAAATTTGCTGGAGCATGATCAGGAAAAGTGTGGAGCGGATGACGATTCATCCTAATCTCATGGCGTTTTAGGCGATGGCCCCGCTGTTCCCAGGAAGCAGAAGTGCGGTGAAATGCATCTTGCGCGGGTCAGCGGCGCCCTGTTCAATAGCGCTGGTTTGAACGAGGTTGCGATGCGCATGCTTCGTTGGACAATCCTCGTGGTCACGACGTTCCTGGCCGTCACCCCGGTCACGGCTCAACGCTACGACTCCAATTACCCAGTTTGCCTCCAGAAGTGGGGGCAGAGCGGTGCCACCTCCATCTACTGCGGTTATACATCATTGGACCAATGCAGGGCGACGGCGTCGGGACTCTCGGCTACGTGCTACGCCAACCCATATTGGCAGCAGGGGGATCAGACGTCACCGGGCCGCGTCCATCGATGACAAGGCCGCGTCTACTAATCTTACTGTGTCATAAAATCATCCGCACGGTACGTCTTTGGATGAGAGCAGTACAGCACGGACATCGTCGCA
>NZ_JBANBA010000098.1:0-36431 GCF_059803475.1 Bradyrhizobium sp. UFLA05-89
ACTGCCGCATGGCCGAAAGCGGATGTGGCAGCCGCAAAACTCGGCCATGCGGCATAATCCCGCTTACGGCATAATGCACGCACTCATGCGCGAGCGTGGCCGCATAGCTCTCGGCGTCGCGGAAAGTCTCGAACGGCGGCATCTGGATGAGGTCGCGCGATGGCGCGAAGAACGCCTTGTCGCCGCCGTGCCGGATGCTCGCGCCGGTGTTGGCGAAGAACGCGTCCGCGTGCGCGATGCGCTGCGCCGGCGGCGTGCTCGGAACAGGGCGCGCGTAGTAGTGGTCGGGCAGGCCCTCGATCTGGTCGACGCAGAACACGGTGTAGGCCCGCAGGAACGGCACGGTCCGCTCGACGTCATCGCCCTTGTCGTCCGTCTCGGTCTTGGTGATCTTGTTAGCGTAGACAACCATCGTTCCGCTCTCACCCTTGCGGACGTGGCCGCCGAGTTCGAGAGATTGCTTGAATGTCATCCACATCGGCGAGGTGAAGCCGCGCGACAGGGCTTCCGACCACAGCAGCACGACGTTGATGCCCTGGTAGGGCATCCCGTTGTGGCGCAGCGGCCGCGTGATGCGCCCAGCTGCGCTGACCGTATTCCATGGCCTGACCCACGGCCGCACGCCGCGCTCCAGGTCCGCGACGATGCGATTGGTGATGCCCGCGTAGATGTCGGCGCGCGGCTTTCCTTCGTTCCTGCTCATTTCAACCTCCGTCTCGGAGGCCGCGCTTGCCGCGGCCCCTCACGGGGTCAGCCGCGGCGGCATCAGGCGCTCGCGCACCCGACCGGGCCGCAGCGCAGCGGAGGACGGCGCAGCCGTTGCGCGGGCGCCGTATCCGCCGCATGGACCACCGACCGGGAGGGGCCGCGCTGGCGCCACGCGCCGCTTTTCTCGTTGGCTTGCCGGCAACACGAAAAAGGGCCGGTCTCGCGACCAGCCCGCACAGCGACGACATGTGAAAGGCGGGACCGAAGCCCCGCCTTGATGTCTATTCGAAAGCCGCCATCTGGGTCGCGGCGGCCTTCTTGGTGACGGTTTCGCCGGCGTGCTCGACCTGTCGCTCGAAAGGCTTCCAGGCCTCACCAATGACCTGCTCATAGGCGGCGACGGCGCCCTCGGCCGCCATGCGGAGCGCATGCGCCTGGAGTCCCATGTCGGCCGCGAACTCGCGCTTGCGCTGCGCTTGGCTGTCGAAGCCGACGGGGCCGTCGAGGTCCTCGTCGCGTACGTCGTTGGCAAGCTTGGCGGTGGCTTCGCGCGCCTCGGTCACGGCGCGGGAGTAGAACTGGCCGGCCCCGTGGGCCGAACCAACGTAGGCGCCGACGATGCGCTGAAGGTGGATTTCCATCGCACGCTCGCTAAGGCCGTCCCTGAGGGCATCGGCGGTCTCGATGACGAGCCGCTCGTGCAGATCACGGATGCCGTCGCTGTCGAGGACCGCAAGGCCGAAGCTCTCGGAGATCCGCGACGTCTGCGCGGAGTCGGGGCAGGCGAGACGAACCATTTCGAGCGTCGCGCCGCGGCGGAGCGGAATGACAGGGGCACTGGCGCGAGAGGGGCGGGCGGTCTTGGTCATGATGAGATCCTTTCTCGGTTTCACCTTAGGAAGCGGTCGGGCTCTTGGCCGTTGCTCCCTCGGGTGCGGTCGACCAGAACCGGCCCCAGCGGGCTGCTTCAGGGGGCGGCGGCTGCCAGGGCGAGCATGGGCGGGCCAAAGGCCGAGCGGGCCTTTAGGCCTGCGAAGGACGCGGCCCCCATTGCGAGACTGCGGTTGCCGATCGCTTAGCGACTTGCCCTTGAAGCGGACCGCGGACGGTTCAGACCGCAGCACAAACCGAGGGAGTGACGGCCAACGGGCAGTGCCCTCCGAAACCGCGCGAGGTTGGGGCCAATCCGCTCCTCACTCCACGTCCCCAAACGATCTTTCGCGTACTCCGCTCGCGCGCGCGGATTCGTCACGCCCCCGATCTTTCACCGCCTCGGTGGGAGGCGCGACCGCGGGCTCGAAACTCTGCGATCGCCGTTTCCTGCCGATCGAGCTTTCGCGTGAGAGCGTCGATCTCGCCGCGGTGGGCCAGAGCGAGCTCCGCGACGTGCTGCTGAAACAGCCGCTCATCCGCGTTCGTCCAGCTCGAGGCGCTTCGGCCCTGCGGCCGGCGTTTCGCCCGATCGGTGATCGTCATCCGCTCGGCACGTGCCGCGATCTGGCGCTCGATGATGCCCAGATGGCGCTGCGTCTCGGCTTGCGCGATCTCCATGCGCGCGAGCAGAAGGCGTCGATCCAGGGGCTCGATCATCGCACCGTCCCGAGAGGCCACAAGGGCAGGGCGGACTTGTCTGGCGTGTCGTCGTGCGGAAGAGAGAATGCGATTATGGAGGAAAGGTCGTCGCCGGCAGTCATCCAGTCGACGAGCGCAAAATTGGCTCCGGCGTGCTTGCGCGTGCCTGGGTTAAGTATCCCGTCGAGAGCGTCGGCGACGGCGCTCTCTGGGTTGTTGTGCGCATGCACCAGAAGGTTCAGGGCGGATAGACGCGCTTTCATGACTGGACCTCCTGTCTGTCGGCACCGGTCGGGACTTGGCGCGGCGCGTGCACAGAGAGACGCGCGGCGTGTTTCCAGGCATCGACGCCGGTAAAATGCCGTCTGAGCAGCGGATGCCAGACGACCAGGACCGGCGTTTCGCCGTCTTCGTCAGTGGCCGTGCGCCAGCCGAAGGCTTTGGCAATGAGGCGCCAGGGCATGGGTCACCTCCATCCGACGAAGTCGGAGGGGCCGCCGTAGAGCTGGTGGCGTGCCTCGTCGATTACGAAGCCGAAGCCGCCGACGTGGTACTCGTTGGAGGGAACGAGGAAGCGGCGTTCCTCAGTTCCAGGCCCGCGTTTCCCGCCGAGCGTGGCGACGGTTTCGACGAAGCCGCTCGCGTGTTTGGATGTGATCGACGACACCACGATCCAGTCCCGCGCATGCGCCTGCTCGAAGCCGCGGCGACCCTTCTCGCGGGATTCGCCCGGCTGCAGGATTGTGCCGGAGATCGCCTCCCAGGCGTCCGGCCAGCTGTCCTTGATCGTCATCCCGGCGCAACGACGTTCGAACGCCGTAAAGAGATCCGGGAAGGTGATCGCGACAATCGCCCATTCGGCGTCTTCCTCGTACCATCCACACTTTGAGCGCAGCATGTGGTGGACGATGCGGTTTCGCTCAGCCGAGAGCTTGAAACCGCCGTGGCCAGCCGTGGAGTGCGACGCGACGCCCTCCGCGTAGACGGTCGAGCCCTGCGAGACGCCCCAAGGCGTGTGGGCGCGCGAATATTGCTCGATCCGGCCAAGAAGCCTGCGCTCGCGTTGATGCTCGGCGTTTTCGAAGACGCCGTTGCGAAACGCCGCCTCATCGGCGAGCTCGCCGGAATGTCCGTAGAAGTCGCCGCGCGTCCATTCGCCCATCGGGCGGTTGATGCGCCAGCCAGTCGCGAGAAAATGCCGGCCATCGCCGGCCGGAACCATGGCGAAAGCCATCTCGCCGACAAGCGCGGCAAGAAGGCCGTCAGCGCTGCGACCAAACGCGACGTCGTCGGAAGCAGGAAATGACGCGTTCATGCCGCGGTCCTCCCCTCGATGATATCGGCGCCGACCTCGTCGGCCGTTACTTGCTCCAGCACGGCGTGGGGATAGCCATGGCGTGTCAGCCACTCCTTCGCATCGGGCTCGTTGGTCGCGAGATAGACAAGCTCGGCGTCTTCGCTGGCGCGATCGAACACCCGGATCGAGCCGATCGCCGGACGTTCGACGATGGCAAAGTGGAGCTTCGACTCCAGCGAGAATGTCCGATGGACGCGCACGGCAATGACGCCGCCGGCACCGTAGTCGGCCTCATGCAGAGTGAAACAGGCCGATAGCGAGACATTCCCGACGTCCCGTCCACCCTGTTTGCGGATGAGGCGACCTCTGCTGTTGTTGGTCTGCCACGCGGCGAGCTTCTTCCTGAAGCGCGCCGGTGGCTGCGGCGTTCCGTCGGACCAGGCGACGATCGAGCCGATCGGTGCGTCGTCGATGATGGTGTGCGCGGACATCATGTCCTCCTTGTGTGAGCATGCGTGAAAACGAAACCGCCGCCGGGGTGACCGGCGGCGGTGGACCGTTCGGAGGAAAAGACGCGTCGAGCTATTCGGCCGCCTCCCTGAATGCCTCGGCTACTTCGTCAGAGAGCTCATCGCCGATGCCGGCTGTCTCCTCTTCGGCCCCGTCGTCATCTGCCGTCGTCGCGCTCGACGACAACCATTGCGAAAGCTTCGTGGCATCCGGCGCGAAGCGCGCGGAGGAATGGACGAAGTGTCCCTCCTTGAAGTGCTCGACGAGCGCGGCACGCGTGTCCTTCACGCGCTGGCGCGGCAGGACAGGGGTGTCCTTACACGATGCCTCGAGGGCAGGGCGCGACAGGCAGGAGAGGAAGTCCTCCGTGCCCATGTGCGGAAGGAAGCCATCCGCGCCTACCACTGCGCCGGCGATCCGGGCGACGATGCCGCTATTGGTGCCGTTCTCCCGGCAAGAGAAGACATCGACCAGCATGTTGCGCGCCGCGACACGAAGCGTATCCATGTCGAACGCGAGCTTGCCATCAGCGTCGAACAGCACCGCTACGTTCTTCGCCAAGCGGCTGTGGCCGTAATAGGTTCCACCGGCTCCCGTCGTCACGGAGACGTTCTGGCCCGCGAAGGCGAGGACCAGAAGCGCCATCAGCGTGTCGTCCTCGATCGGCGCGCGGCCAAGCGCCTCGCGCAGCGCGTCGGTGCGATAGTCGCCGATCATCTCGACGCCCTTGCGCGTCACGTCAGGACGGGGCCTGGAGATCTCGCCGACGTCGTCCGGAGCGTTGTCCGAACTAGTCGTGCCCTTGCCCTTCGGCTTCTTCGGCGCAGGCATGCGGTAGTGCACCGTCTGCACGCGGCCATCGCGGTCAAGATACATCGCCGTGCAGTCGGACTTCACCGGCTTGCCGTGGACGCGCTCGGCCTTCGGCGGCAGCTTCACCTCGCCGTAGTTGGTGGTCTCAGCAATGATGCCTTTCTTCGGCAGATTGGCCGTCATCCACTCCTGCTGCGCGCCGAGGAAAGCCTCGACGTCCGTCGTGTAACGGCTGTCCTCGTCGGCGGGCGCGAAGAGATCTTCAACCCAATGAATGCCATAAGCCTGCGCCAGGTCGTCGCCGAAGCTGGCGTGCCGAGCAAACATCCGGGTCTTCTGCAACGCTTGAGCGACACTCCACCACGAGACCTGCGGATCGGCCTTCGACGGCTTGTGCTTCTTCCAGACCTCCTTCTGCTCGTCGAGCGATGCGGCAGCTATCGTCCGGAGCTGGCGCTCGTCGGGCATATCGCCCTTGGCCATGTGATCGAGCATCGCTGGCAGCACGTTGGCCAGCAAACGAAGTTTCCTGATTTGACGCACCGGCAGCGCGAGCGCGACGCCGATTGCCTCCTCTGTCCAGGCGAGCGCGACCAGACGCTCGATTGCGCGCCACTGGTCGACCGGATTCAGCGCCTCACGGGCGATGTTCTCGACCATCGAGCGCATGGCGCCGTTGTCGTTCGCTGCCTCGTCGACCAACACGTCGATCTCTTCGAGGCCGGCGGCAATCGCCTGCTTCACACGACGGTGGCCTGCATTGATCAAGTAGCCGTTTCCGCCGCCGATTTCCGGCGTGATAACGGGCGGCTGCACGATGCCGACGGCCTTGATCGTGGCGAGCAGCAGCGCGTCGGCTTGCGGCGTCGACTTGGTCTGGCGCATGCGGTCCGGATTCTCCTTTAGCGCGCGCGGGTCGACCTTGATGAGTTGCATGGGAACGCTCCTTGGGGGTTGCGGACCGGCGCTGCCGGCCCTCTCTCGTCTTCTTCCCGAAGACATCCCCCGGCCCGCGGAGCGGGGCGGGCCGGCGCAACCGCGGCCGAGCATCCCTGCCCGGCAGCACCAGCAGGGCCGAAGCCCTGCGCAGGATGACCGGCCCGGATCGCGCAGGCGGCGGTTGAGCGCGAGCGTCGGCGGCCCGCTCGATCTGCGAACGGGCCTATTCCCTTCCTCTCTTCCCTTTCTTTCATTCAGGCGGCCGCAGCCAGCTGGCCAGCGCTATCGCCGTCCTCCGCCAAGGCTGTATCCACCTCAGCGAGCTGCTGGCGCTTTTCGGAAAGCTCGCCGGTGAAGGCGAAGTCCCCGCCGTCGCGGGACTGGTAGGAGGCAAGCCGTCGGCGGGCATCCGCCAAACGCTGGCGGTAGCGCTCCCGCTCACCCTCGAAGTCGCTCAGCGCGTGCTCGAGGCGGGCGACCGCACCGAGCGGCGTCACGGTCATCGGCAACTCGGTCTCGTACCCAGCACCGGTTAGCAGGAGCATCGTGGTGTAGCGATAGCCGTCGCGGCCGACGCGCTCTCCGCTGTACGCAACGTCGAACCCGCCGATCGAAGCGATAACGGTCTCGCCTTCCTGCTGAAGCTGGACCAGCGTCAGGATTTCCTTCATCAATGCGCGTCCAGCGAGCTTGCGTTCCATATACGGCGCTCCAGTCACGGACATGCTGAACGCACCGCCAGCGGTCGGTGTGAGGCGCTCGATGTCCTGCCCGATCTCGCTGATCCGGCGGGCTGAGAGCTGAATGTCGCGCTCGGCATCGCGCATCTGGCGCCGCACCGCATGCTGGTCGTCGATGTGCGCGGCCCGCAGACGTTCGAGCCGCGCGATGTCGGCCTCGAGGCCAGCCTTCTGCATCAGGCGCGGGTCGCCCGAGGCAATCGCCTTCGCCATGGCGAACTGGTTGGCCTGGCTTTCACCCATGTCCTCAAGCCGGCGGATCGAAGTGTCGCCGGAGAGCGCGGCGGCGACAAAGCGGGCCTTGCGCTCGTTGTTCTGCCACATCTGCGCATCGAGGCTGCCTTCGGTCGCGTAGGCGAAGATATCGACCTCGTCATGCTGGTTACCCTGCCGCACGATGCGGCCCTCGCGCTGCTCGATCTGCGAGGGCAGCCAGGGCACATCGAGGTGGTGCAGAGCCTTCAAGCGAAGCTGGGCGTTGACGCCGGTGCCCATCGTGTCGGAGGAGCCGATCAGGAAGCGGACCTTGCCGGCGCGCACATCGCCGAACAGCCGCTGCTTCGCCTCGGACTTCTTGTAGTCTTGCATGAAGGCGATTTCGCAAGTCGGCACGCCCATGCGGACGAGCTCATCGCGGATCCAGCGATAGGCGGAGAAGCCGCGGCTCTTCTCGACGCTGATCGTGCCGAGGTCGGAGAAGATCATCTGCGCCGCGCCGGGCAACTCGAAGTGTTTTCCGTCCGTGCGCACGTAGTTGTTCGCGGCCGTCTCGCTCCAGATGCGGAAGGCGTTGCCGACCAGCAGGTTCAGCTTGTTGTTGGCTTCATTGTCGTTGTCCGGGTCCACCAGGCGCAGGTCGATGGCCGCGTGGCGGCCGTCGGTAATGACCGACAGCAGGATGTCGTCGCCGGGCTCCGGTGCGCGGTCGCGCTCCTCAATCGCCTTGATGCGCTCACCGAGCAGGGTCTGGTAGCGCTTGAACGCTGGCGACGGCTTCGCGGTCAGGATCTGCCGTTTTCCGGTCGATATGGCTGGCACTTTCACGTACTGGCGCAGGTCCTCAGGCATCACCACGTCCGCGAAGGAGCGGAACATGGCGATCAGCTCCGGCACGTTGACGAAGGTGGCGAACCGCGTGACCGGCTTGTATTTGCCCGAGGGCTGGAGCTCGAGTTCGGTCGTAACATCGCCGAACGTGCTCGCCCAGGCGTCGAACTCATGCAGCCCGCGCTCCGATAGCGCGGCATGTCCGAGATAGCGCAGCACCGAAAACATCTCGCCGAGCGTGTTGGTGATCGGCGTACCGGAAGCGAGCACCATCGCACGACCCGGGTTCTTCGTCTCGATGAAGCGCGACTTGACGTAGAGGTCCCAGGCGCGCTGCGAACCGTTGGGGTCGACGCCCTTCAGCGTCGACATATTGGTGGCGAAGGAGAGCTTCCTGAACTCTTGCGCCTCGTCGACGATGATCTGGTCGACGCCGATCTCGGAGATGGTCAGAAGGTCGTCCTTGCGGGTTGCCAGCGATTCTAGCCGTTCCTGCAAGCCCTCCTTCAAGCGCTCGAGGCGCTTGCGCGAGACGCGGTCGTCGCTGTCCCCTTCATCAGGAGCTGCTCGTAGAGCTCGAGTTCGCCCTGGATCATCTGCTGCTCGAAGGCCGAGGGCACGCTGATGAAGCGGAACGCCGAATGGGTGATGATAATCGCGTCCCAGGTCGCTGTCGCGGCGCGCGACAGGAAGCGGTACCGCTTGTCCTTGGTGAAGTTGGTTTCGTCGGCGACCAGGATGCGCGCGTTCGGGTAGAGTGCAAGGAACTCGCGGGCCGCCTGCGCCAGGCAGTGGCCGGGCACGACGAGCATCGCCTTGGCGACGAGGCCGAGCCTGCGCTGCTCCATGACTGCGGCGGCCATCGTCATAGTCTTGCCGGCGCCGACGGCGTGGGCGAGATAGGTCGAGCCCGCGGCGATGATGCGCCAAATGCCGCGCTTCTGGTGCCCATATAGTACAAAGGCGCCAGAGGCGCCGGGTAACTTCAGGTGCGAGCCGTCGAACGCACTGGGCGCGATGTTGTTGAAGCGGTCGTTGTAGACGCGCGCCAGCCGGTCGGTGCGATCGGGGTCGGACCAGATCCAGCGCTGGAAGGCATCCTTGATCTTCTGCAGCTTGGTCTTTGCTGCTTCCGTGTCGACGACGTTGAGCACGCGCCGCTCGCTGTCGCCGTCCTTGATTGTGTCGAAGATCTGCGGCACCCGGCTGTTCAGTGCATCGGCGAGCAACTCGCCTGCGTGCCGGCGGTCCGTGCCCCATTCCGACGTACCGGCCGCCATCCATCCGAGCTGCCGGGCTTCCACGGTCCACGACGCCAATTCCGGCATGTGGTGGATCCTGATCTCGGCGTCCATCGTCTCCTTGACGAAGGCGACGATGTCGGTGGCCGGAATCCAGGGTGCGCCGAGACGCGCAGTGATATCGGACGGCTTGAGGTCGGCGGGCTGCACGGCTTGCAGCGCCTTGACATTGCGTTCGTAGGACGCATCGAGCGCAGCCGCGGCCTCCGCAGCCCTCAGCTTGTCACGGACGGGACCGGAGAGGTAGGAGTCGGCTGTCTGCCACGAGCCGTCCGCAGGATCGCGGAAGACCGCGCTGCCGAGTTCGGCGACGACGTCGTCGCATTCGCAGTGCAGCAGCTCGGCGACGTGGTCGATGTCGACGTGTCCGCGCTCGTTGAGCACGACGGCCAGCGCATCGGCCGCGCTGCCGATGACGGGCGGAGCCGGCGGCGCGATCACCCGCTCGGTGAAGATCGGACCGGGCTTCGCGGTGTTGGTCTCGAGGTCGTAGTCCTCGATCGAGGCGACGAGCCAGCAGTCGGGGTCATCGAGGAAGGGCTGGATGTTCGGCCGGCGATGCGTCTCGCGCACCTCGCTGGTCTCTTCGTCTTCCGTCATGGAGACGGTCGTGAAGTTGATGGGGCCGAAGTCGCGGACGAAGTTCGACCAGGCGATGCGCAGCCTGACCTGCGCGTCTTTCCACGGCTGGTCGAGCTCCTGCGCTTTCAACACCTCACGGACTGCATCGCGGACCGGGATCAACTTCCGAATGACGCGAACATGCTTCTCGGGAATGCCCTCGGCCATGCGCCCCTTACGGGCCTTCACGGCGATAGGCACGCCGTCGAGGACTTGCATCAGGCCGTGGGCCTTGTCGAAGAAATAGCTGCCTTCGCGCACATGCCGATCAGTCGGCAGATCTAGCACGCTCTGATCATCCGCATCCTCCAGATCGGGCTCGATCACATCGGGCTCGCCGTCGTAGCGGTCTACGGGAAGGAGACCGACTGCGGCAGCGAGCCTCGCTTCGAGATCCTCGTCCTCGTGCGGCAGGCATGTATAGACCTCGCCGAAGGGACCGGAGGCGAGGGTGTGCGTGCCGAGCACAAACGCCGGGTGCTTCGCAAACCAAAGGTTCACGCGGATCGCGCCTTCGTCTTCTGTTGCCGGCCGCACCTCGTCGACATCGAGCCACGACAGATTGCCTTCCGGGTCGCCGATCTTGCGCTTGCGGAAGAACAGGATGTCGACGACGACGTCGGTACCGGAGCTGGCGCGAAAACTCCCTTCGGGCAGCCGGATCGCCGCGATCAGGTCGGCCGACTTCGCGATATGCTCGCGCGCCGACGCGTCGGTCTTGTCCAGCGTGCCCGAGCTCGTGACGAAGGCGGCCAGCGCCCCCGGTTTTAGGAGGTCGATCGCACGCGCGATGAAATAATCGTGCAACCGCAGCCCCATAGACCGATATGCGCGGTCGGAACGCACGGTGCGGTCAGAGAACGGCGGATTCCCGATGGCGAGATCGAAATTCCCAGGCAATTCGGTGCGCGCGAAGTCTCCGGTCACGATCCGCGCCCGCGGCTGCAACAGGCGCGCGATGCGCGCCGTAACGGGATCCAGCTCGATACCGGTGACGTGCGAGACCTCCCGAAGTCCTTCCGGCATCAGCGCGGGAAACAGCCCGTTGCCGATGCCGGGCTCGAGCACGCGGCCGCCGCGCCAGCCGAGGCGACGCAGGCTTGCCCAGATCGCGCGGACGATGAACTCAGGCGTGAAGTGCGCATACTGGGTGCAGCGCGCGAGCGAGGCGTGGTCGAGATCGCCGACGGCATCCTCCAGCTCCGCTCCGATCGCCTCCCAGCCCTTGCGGAATTCCGCCTCGCCCGGGCGCCGGAATACGAAGTTGGCAAGATCGGAGGCTCCGAATCCGATGAAGCGGATCAGTTGCTCCTGCTCTTCGAGAGTCGCTGCACGTCCGTCGGCATGGATCGCCGCGGCGAGCCGGATCGCCACGATGTTGTCGCGGGCGCGGTCCTTCCATCCCTTGGCCAGGGCGCGCTCACCCGCGAGATGGAAGTTCGTCTCGCGCTCTCGCGGAGCGGATGAAGCAGAGCGTGTGACCGCCGCGACCGGAAGCGATGGGGCCGGCGTCGACGGATCAGGATCCTCGCCGTCGTCCGGGTCGTCGGTGATGCCGCCGGCGAAGGCGGTGACGCCGAGGCCAGAGGAAAGGGCGGAACTGTTGAAGAGGTCGAGGGTGAAGGGATCGTCTTGAGCCATTGAAAATTGTCCTTGAGATGAGGGCACGTGCCGTCGTCCCGCCAAGCTGCCTCGGCGGGTGCGGGTGGTCGCCAGAGCCCGGGCTTCTCGCCCTTACCCGGTTTTTGGCCGTAATAGGGATTGCGGAACCCGCCGTTGGCGGCGGCGTCGGACTTTCCGCGTTCGATAACCCTGCGGACGGCGGGGATGGGGAATGTGAACATTGCGCTCTCCCTTACGCCGCGATCGCGTCGGGAAGGTAGCGCAGGTGCACCGGCAGCTTCGCTGAAATCTCCGCCTCGGTGAGCTCGTCGAGCAGCTTCAGCAAGGTGCCGCGCTGACCACCGTAGAGCAGCACTGTGCGCTTGCCACATTGATGATGGGCCCATCGCTCGCCGGCGTAGCCGCGGTAATCGTCGTGCGTACTCGACCAGATGTGCTCAAGCCGCTCTTCGCGCGTCATCGCCGTCACAGGCCGCGATTCTCGTTCGAGGATCGCAGTGCGCATCCGGTCGGGGGAAGAGCGCTCCGAGAGATTGCAATAGCCGTGGAAGTGACGGACGCAACGGCCGATCGTCAACGCGAAGAAGACGCTGGTGACGCTGCCCGTGAGGAATTCGCGCATCGCGAACATCCCACTGCGCATCCAAAGTGGCGGCAGGATCTCGAGCATGTAGTCGTATTCGATTTGGCCAATCTCAAACCATTCGCCCGAATAGAGCGCGGTCGCATCGACTTCGGGGCGGTTCGGCCTCTGTGAATGGCGATCGAACATCCGGAACATCTGCCGGCGGTCGGCGATGCCTTGATAGACCTTGCGGGTTGGAGAGGGGATCATGGGAGGGCTCCTTTCAGCCTCGTCGGACTGAAGCGCGGCTCACCCCTTCGGTTCGCCATCTTCTTCAGCTCTTGACTCCTTCTTCGCGGCCGCCTCTCCGGTCCGGAGGGTCAAGGGCCGCGTAGCGGGCGAAGCCTCCCTTGACGCGCCGGCCGGGCATGCGGCACGTCATTCCTCATTTCCCGTTTTCCTTTCGCGCTCTTCCTGTCTATTCCGCTCGGAATCTCATCCGCTTGCTCAGCCTCGCAGGACACCCCCGGTGACCGACTTCTCCCGGACATCATGGTGATCATTGATTGGCGGCGAACAGCTCCTCAACCGGTCCGCCAAGCAGACCTCTTAGATCTTCGTTCCAGTCAATGGCTTGCGGTCGTGATCGCGTACATTCAATGCCAGTTTCGCCGGCAATTCTGAGAATACGCTCGGCGTAGACGTCACCTTGCCGATTGTTGTCGGTCGCAGCCACAAGCCGAACGTTCGCGCGCTCAGCCAAACGGCGGATGGCTTGCTCCGTGGCCGCCGACCAGCCACCACCGGTGCTGACGTACAGCGTGTGGGAGCGCTGCACTTCGATCGCAGCCAGGCTCATGGCATCGATCGCAGCTTCGGTGATGCAAATCCGCTCAGCGCCCGTCGGCCCGAAACGAAAGGAGTTCTTTGGTCCCGGCGGTGGCGAAAGCGCGCCAGTGCGGACCACGCTCTTCCCAACAAATGATGTGGCCGGCAAGATCATCATGTGCCGCCCACATGCTACCTTGCGGGCCCTCCCGCAGCCGACCTTGAGCAACCGCGGCGGCGATAATGGTGTCGGGAATGCAGCGCCGTTCGGAGAGATAGTTCCAGGTCGCCGAGCCAGGCCTTGGCGGTCGCCGGCGGGCCCATCGGCTGACGATGGATGCTGTTGCCGCCGGTTTGAGTGCTCGCTTCCAGACCGGCGCGGTCACAACGAAGCCGACAAGCGCAGCGACGCGATCGCAGGCTTCAGGGAATCCGTTCGCGCCAAGGTGCTTTGCGAGATCGAAGACATCCCCCTTGGCAGGCGACAACGGATCGAACCAACCGCGTCCTTCGTGGATGACAATGATGATGTCGGCACCGCTCCGGTATTTGAGCGCCCGTCGTGTACTTTCCTTCAAGTCGATTTTCCACCCATCGTTCTCAAGCACGGCGGCGCAAGCCACCTTGCTGCGCAACTCTTCAATGTCCTTCTTTTCCATATTTCCTCCGAGCGCACCCGACGCGTCACCCGGCCCTTTCTTCAGTTGTCTTCTGATCCCCGTAGCTCGGATTGAGGCCGGCCGGCCGCGAAGCCTTGCCGGAGGCAAGGGCGCACTGACGGCGGTCCAGCACATGGGATTCCGTGTGCGGCGGAGCCTCCCTTGCCGCCGGCAGGGCGCCAGCGGCACACCGGTTACTCGGCTCAATGAGCCGGGGACCAAGGGTCGTACTCGTGCACGATGGCATCCTCTTCGCCGTCGTATTCGCTTGAAACCATGACGCCGAATTCGGCGTCGACCTGGAAGAGAACGACTGGGACCATCAGGGTGCGGGCAAGATCGAAAGCGTGATCCTGGGCGAGGGTGAGATTCTGCGACATTGTGCGGCTCCCGTTTGCGGCGGGGACCATCCCCGCTCGACAGGCGCCGATGTGTTCGGGAGCGGCCGCGGTCACCTCGCAAGCGAAGCCGAAGAGGTCGCACGCTTGCGTAGCGAACCCCTCGCGGGTTGATCGTAGAAGGCCTCACCCGAACCAAGGAAAGCCCATTCGAGAGCGGGGAGTTCCTCCTTCCGGAAGCGAGATGCCGAACGTCATAGCTTCGCCCGGGGATGCTCCGCGGCACGTAGTCTTTATCAATCGAACGACCGGTATCTGTCAGCGAGGCGGGGGCAGCCAAGTTGCGACGGAGTCTTGTTCGTTGCGCCGGTAGAGGTCGCGTGGTCGGGCTTGCAAGATCACAGAAGCGGGTGAACTCGTCGTGAAACTGCACCAGCCCCGGCCAGCTTTTCGTGTAGCGATCTACCTCTTGCGTCAGGGATGGACGCCCGCAAGGGGGAAGACCGCTCGCGGGCTTCAGCGAAGCCGTCAGCCCGGCCCGCAAGGGCGACGCCCTCACGCTTCCTAAATTGATCTAGCCACTCACCCTCTGTCGTCAGCCCGTTGTTCGCCCCCTCAACCGATAAAGGGCCTCAAAACCAGTGGACACCAGGGATATTGAACCGCGCGAAGCCGGCCTAACGGCTCGACCTGCGACATTCAGAGCAACCCTTGCCGGAGGGCGAGCGCTACGGCATGCGGAAGAGTCAGGGCAGAAAGATTACGTCTGGCATTATCCAGATGAAACTTCACGCCGCGAGGCGAGACGCCAAGCAGCTGCGCTATGTCCTGCATCGTCCTGCCGTCGGACGTCCACGCAAGACATTGGCGCTCGCGGTGCGTTAGCGGAATTCCCTCCCGGCTGCTAAAGTGAGCGAGATCAATCCTTGCCCTCACATGGGCGTGGTAATTGATCGCCACCATCTGCAGAAGACCCTGCGACGTCTCAATGAAGCGGTCGAGCCCAAGACTGCGATCGTCTACAGCCAATGTGAACGCAGCGAACTGGCTCTGCCCGGCCGGTATCTGAATCGTCAGGCCCGTCCGAATTCTGAAGCTCAGCGCGTCATCAAACATCCGACGCTCCCTTGGTGACTTTGCGCTTCGAGCATCGAGACCGTCCCAAAGAGCCATCGGAGCCACGATCCGCGGCTTCTGAAGAACGGGATCAATTTGATCGTAGCCCTCTTGGAAATAATGGTCGGTCCATCGCTTCGGATAGGACGAGATTAGATGCGACCCATGAGCCTGGCGCCCAAAATAGGCAAACCATCGGAATCCCCATGCGTGCGCTGCTCGCTCCGCCACGCGTCTAAAGTCGTCTTCAGTGATGGCTGTTTGAAGACCTTCCAAAAACTCACTGTAGGCTCGTTCGACATTTTTTTTCATCGCACCCCTGTTGCTTTTCGCGATTCATACGAGGTATTCCCGCATTGCGTGTAGCGATGTATTGAGAGGTTGCGGCAGCTTTGGGGCGAGACATACTCTGAAACGACCCTGTCACATCTGACAGAGCAACATCGTGATTGCCGCTGCTTTGTTGGCTCCAACGCTTAATGATTCGCGTCTGGAGAAGCACAATGAAGGTCTTTTCGCTCTCGCGTTCCGCACTTTTGAATCATTCTGATTTGATGTTGGGGATGCACCGTCTGCGTCGGCGCGTCTTCAGGGAGCGCTTGGATTGGGACGTCTCAATCACCGACGGACTCGAGATCGACCAATACGACACTCTGGCACCGACATATCTATTGGTCGTCGATCAACGAAGTGTTGTCGGTTGTGTCCGCCTCCTGCCGACCACCGGACGCAACATGCTGGCAAACACGTTTCCGGTTCTGCTGGACGGCCGGGATGCTCCGAACAGTACCACGATCTGGGAAAGCTCAAGATTCTGCGTCGACACCCAGACCTTGGAAAGTCCAACCACGAATGGGCTGAAGAACGCAACGTTTCTGCTCTTCGCTGCCATGATCGAATGGGGCCAGCAACATGATCTCCGAGCAATCGTAACCGTCACTGACTTGCGCATGGAACGCATCTTGCGGCGAGCTGGATGGCACTTGGATCGTATCGGCTCTCCTCGGCAAGTCGGCAGCACCAAGGCCGTCGCCGGATTGTTGCCCGTCACCGAAAGTGCGCTCCGAGCGGTTCAAGAAGCCGGGAACATTCACGAACGCACAATCATCACGCCGTCAAGTATCGCGCTCGCAGCATAGCCGTCGCCCCTCCACTTTCTCTGACACTCGCCAAAAGGTTCCAGAATGGATCCGACAGCTTTCGCGGCAATGATCGAACGGTGCGCTCCAACGGCGGCCTACATTCAGCCGTTGACCGCAATCGTAAAGCAAGCAAGCGCCTTTGAGCCGCTACTCATCACCATTGCCCAGCGCAAACCGATCCCAATTCAGGCATCCGATCGCAGCGAGGCCATTGAACTTGCGACCGAGGCGTTATCGAGCGGCCAAGCCACCCGAACCGGCCTCGCTCAACTCGATGCTAGGGACATGCGGGAAGCAGGCCTCA
Source organism: Bradyrhizobium sp. UFLA05-89 (assembly GCF_059803475.1). Lineage (NCBI taxonomy): Bacteria > Pseudomonadati > Pseudomonadota > Alphaproteobacteria > Hyphomicrobiales > Nitrobacteraceae > Bradyrhizobium > Bradyrhizobium sp. UFLA05-89. Next base: position 16,124 of record NZ_JBANBA010000098.1, read on the forward strand.
CGGTCACTACGACGTTTGATGCGTGCAAGCACATCGCCTTGAGCAGATTGTTCGAGGCCCGGCTGCGAACCGCACAGGCGACGAAAACCAATCACGACCAGGCAATTGCCAGCGTCATAGCCAGCTTCACAGCCGCTGCTACCGCATCGAAGCCCCCTACGAAGCCGGCTGCATCCGCCACGATTACTGCCCCTCCGGGCGCTGACGCGGGGACGATGGACACATCGGCAGGACCCAGCACCGCGCCACGCTGGGACGTCTATCGCGCGGGGATCGGCGAGTCAGCGCTCGTCTACAAGCGCTGAATGCGTCACTTCACCGCAACGGGCGTCGCGCACCCCAGCCTTTCCAACAACCTGCAATTGGAGCTCATGTCATGATTTCTCGCCTTAAGGATTCCGGTGCCCTGCTGACCATCGCCGTCGTCCTCAGTGTCGCCCTCGTTGAGCCCGCTATGGCGCAAACGGCAAACATTGAGGGCGTGTTGCAAAATATCGTCAACATGCTCACGGGCAACGTTGCGCGCCTGCTGGCCACGTTGGCCGTGATCATCGTCGGCATCGCCTGGATGTTCGGGTATCTGGATCTGCGTAAGGCCGCCTATGTCGTGCTCGGAGTCGCCATCACCTTCGGCGCCTCCGAGGTGGTCTCGACCTTGACCGGTGGTCGCTGATGATCGAGGCCACGCGTCTGACGGAAGACACGTTGTTCCTCGCGTGCACGCGCCCCGCCATGATTGCCGGCGTGACCGTGGAAGCGATGGCATTCAACGTCATGTTTTCCTGCATCCTGTTTCTCGCCGCGGGAAGTATTGTCTACGCCCTGATCGCGCTCCCGATCCATGGGCTCTGCCGGGTCATCTGCCAGCGTGATCCCAACATGTTCAGAATTCTGCTTGCCTGGCTGGAGACACGCGGCCGCGCCCGGAACTCTAAACTCTGGGGCGGATCATCCTGCACGCCGCTTAGGCTCATCCGCCGGCATCAGGCGACGGACCTCGGCTATGCGTAAGTCAGCCGTGAAAGCCCGGGAGATCGAGCCCAGCACTTATCTGCCCTTCGGTCGCCATGTGACGGATAGCGTCATCAGCCTCACGACCCGGGCGCTGCTCACGGTGATCCGGATCGACGGCATCTCGTTTGAGACGGCCGAGACAGCCGATCTCAACGACCTGCATACCAAGCTGAACCTGGCATTACGCAACATTGCCGATCCTCGGTTGGCACTGTGGACCCATCTGGTGCGCCGGCGCACGGCGATCTACCCGGAAGGTGTCTTCCGCTCACCCTTCGCGGCTGATCTTAATACCGAATACCGCGATCGGCTTCGGACGGAAGCGCTGTTCCGCAACGATCTCTACTTGACGCTGGTATTTCATCCCGGGCGGGGAACAGCGGATGCTGCGGCCGATTTCTTTAAGCGTCTCGGCCGAGCCACCCGAGATGCCACCGAAGTCGATCATGATGCCCTGAAGCGACTGAATGATGCGACGCGCGATGTCGTCGCGGCGCTCGAGCGCTATGGCAGTCGTGTGGCTGGACTGATCGAGCGCGACGGCATTGTCTTCTCAGAGCCTATGGAGCTGCTCCACGGCATCGCATCCAGCGATTGGATGCCGATGCCTCTGCCACAGGGCCGAATCGGATCTGCGCTTTATTCAAACCGCATCATCTTCGGCCGCGAATCCCTCGAGATCCGAGGCGCCGGCGGATCGCGCTTCGCGGGCATGTTCGGACTCAAGGAATATCCGGCCGCCACACGGCCAGGCTTGCTCAATCCGCTCCTTTCTGCCCCGTTTGAACTGATCCTCACGCAGTCCTTTGCGTTCCTGTCGAAGGCGGACGCCAAGACCGTCTTGACGCGGAAGCAGAACCAGCTGGTGTCGGCGCAAGATCCGGCCGCCTCGCAGATCGACGAACTCTCGGACGCCCTCGATGACCTGGAGTCCAATCGATTTGTGCTCGGCGACCACCATTTGTCGCTTCTGGTCTATGCCGACACGCCTGCGCAGCTGCAGAACCAGATGAGCGTGGCCCGGCGCTCTCTGGCGGATGCAGGCGCCGTTGTCGCCCGCGAGGATCTGGGACTCGAGGCGGCCCACTGGGCGCAGCTTCCCGGCCTATTCAAGTACCGGGCGCGCTCTGGCGCCATCAGCTCGCGCAATTTCGCAGCGTTTTGTCCATTTCATACCTATCCGAGCGGCAAGCCGTTGGGCAATCACTGGGGATCGGCGGTTGCGATGCTCAAGACCGCCTCGGGATCGCCATTCTATTTCTCGTTTCACCACGGCGACCTCGGCAACACATTCATCTGCGGGCCGTCAGGATCGGGCAAGACTGTCGTTCAGAACTTCCTGCTCTCACAAGCCGAACGGCTCGGCGCAACTTACGTCTTTTTCGACAAGGATCGGGGGGCCGAGATTTTTGTCCGGGCTGCCGGCGGAACGTATCTGACCCTTCAAAACGGAACTCCGACCGGCTGCGCTCCGCTCAAGGCAATGGAGCTCACGCCGGCAAACCTATCCTTTCTTGGCCAACTCGTTCGGCAACTCGTCACGCCGGGTAATCGTCCACTCTCCGTGACCGAAGGAGAGCGGATCGACTCCGGCTTGCGCGCTCTGGGTCAGCTGCGCCGGGCTGAACGTTCGTTCGGAGCCCTGCGCACGTTTCTGGGCCAACAGGATCGCGAGGGCATTGGCGCCCGGCTGGAGCAATGGTGCCGGGGCGCACCGTTCGGCTGGGTGCTCGACAGCGAGCACGACGAGATCCAGTTGGACGCGCGGTCCATTGGCTTTGACATGACAAGCCTCTTGGAGCATCCGACCGTCCGCACGCCGCTCATGATGTATCTCTTTCACCGAATCGAGCAGCTGATCGACGGCCGGCGGCTGATCATCGATATCGACGAGTTCTGGAAGGCGCTCGGTGACGACGCCTTCCGGGATCTTGCCAACAACAAGCTCAAGACCATCCGCAAGCAGAATGCGCTGATGGTATTCGGCACGCAATCGCCACGCGACGCGCTCGCGTCCCCGATCGCGCACACCATCGTCGAGCAGTGCCCGACTCAGATCTTCCTGCCCAACGCGCGGGGCACGCGCTCCGACTATGTCGACGGCTTTCATCTGACGGACACCGAGTTTCGCTTGATCAAGGAAGAGCTCTCCCCCGAAAGCCACCGGTTTCTGGTCAAGCAGGGGCACAACTCGGTCGTGGCCGAGCTTGATCTTCGGGGGTTCGACGATGCGCTGGCCGTGCTGTCGGGACGCGCAGAGACCGTCGAATTGCTCGACCGCATTCGCGCTGAAGCCGGCGATGACCCGGCGCGCTGGCTGCCCCTGTTCCACGCACAACGAAAGTCCGCCGAATGATTCGTCAACGCACTCGAACCGCCTCTGTCCTGCTCTTCATCCTGGCGACGGCGGTAGCTTCGCCAGCTGCGGCCGACATCGTGTTCGACCCCAGTGTCTTTGCACGCCAACTCGACCAATTGATGGAGATGAAGAAGCAGGTTGACACCCTGACGTCGCAGCTCGCTGTCGCCCAAGACCAGCTCAAGCAGGCCAAGCAGCTTTACGACAGCTTCAACAAACTCACGAACGCCAACGATATCGGAGCGCTCCTCAACACGCCCCAGTTCCGCAAGGTGCTGCCTCAAGAGTTTTCGGACATCGAGCGCCTGACCTCGGGGCAGGGAAGCGGTAACTTCGCAGACGCAATCGACCATTACCTGTCGCAGAACCGCTACTATTCCGGCAACAGCGGCAACTCCTATTATCAAAGCGAGCTCGACCGCATCGCCCGCCAGACTGGGGCGAAGCACTCGCTCGGCCAGGCCGTCTACGACACGGCGTCCCAGCGTATCGATGCGCTGGAGGAGCTCAGAACGCGCATCAGCTCCGCAACAGATGTCAAAGAGACCCTCGACCTGTCGGCGCGTCTGCAGGCGGAACAAGCGCTGTTGCAGAACGACGTGCTGCGGATGCAAGGGCTGGCCATGATCCAGCAGGCGCGCACGGATATGGATCAACAGCGCGAGCACGAGAAGCAACGACAGCTTGTCGACGAAATCAAGGCTGCGCTGAAATGAAGACGACACCTGCGCCCTTCCTATTCGCCCTCGCCGTTGCTCTGTCTGGCTGCGACGAGACCACCAAGACCGAAACGAAGACGGTCGGCTGGTTCCTGGATCACCGGAATGAACTTTCGGTCACGCTGAAGGCCTGCCGCGACAATCCAGGCGATCTCGGAAAAACCCCGAACTGCGTCAACGCGAATGAAGCGCGCAACAAGATCACCATCCAAGAGATGAAAGACGCTCTGAAGTAAGGACCGCCGCGATGGCCATAAATGTCTTCGACAGTTTCTTAAGGGAGTTCGAGCAACCGATCACGACCTTTGTGTCGACATCCGTCTCGAATTTGGCGTCATATATCGACGGTCCGCTGCGGGTTGGCGTGACGCTCTATGTCGTTCTCTATGGCCTTGCCGTCATGCGCGGATCGATCTCCGAGCCGATCATCGAGTTCGCCTGGCGGGCCATGCGGATCGTGCTTGTGGTCCTGCTCGCGACCAATTCGAGCGCCTTCCAGCAATACGTCACGGCTCTGTTCTTCGACAGCCTTCCGAAGGAGATCGGCAATGCCTTGGCGGGCTCCGGCCTGAACACCAATTCCGGGGCGCCATTCGATCAGCTGCTTTCCAAGGGGATCGACGTCGCCAACAAAATATACGAACAGGCGGGCTTGACTAACATTGCACCTGCGCTGGTTGCGGCCATTCTTCTGGTGTTTGTGGCGATCGGCTCCTTTCTGCAATTTGCGATCCTGCTTTATGCCAAGGTTGGGCTTGGCGTTGTCATTGCGCTTGGCCCCGTCTTCATAGCGATGGCGCTTTTTGAAGCAACGAGGCCCTTCACGGAAGCCTGGCTTCGGCAGGTGGCAAATTTCGTGATCCTGTTGGTCCTGGTGGTGGCCCTTGTCGGTCTCATGCTGACGACCGTCACCGGGTTCATCGACCGGTTCGGCAACAATGCGGGAACAGCCGGCGAGATGGTTGTGGCTGCTGTTGCGATCAGCGCGGTGCTGGGATTGTCCGGCTACATATCGCTGCAGCTGCCGATCATCGCGGGTGGGCTGGCCGGTGGAGGTGCTTCGCTCGCCAGCCGCTTGGTGACGAGCCCGCTGATCGCCAATGCCACGGCCGCGGCCAGCGGTGCTTATGCAGGTGCCCGCTGGTCAGCCAGCCGGGGCCTCGCTGCCGTGCGAGCAGGCCGCCAGGGCGGCAGCCTCCGTCGTACCCGATCGCAGGGGAGCTCGGCCACATGAACAGGAAGGGCGCATTCTCACGCACGCTGCCCAAGGTGCTGATCGTTTCCGTCATCGCGTGCCAGCTTGGCGGCTGCGCAAGCTGGTCGAAGGCGCCACCATCATGCGATGGCTCAGTCCGCCGGCCCCTCAATCGTTCGCTGTGGGACTGGGAGAGCGGAACGCCGCTGGCGGTCCCCGAACAGGCAGCTCCACCAGCCGCGTCCGACCCACTCATCCGAAAGGGGGATGGCAGTTCTTCAGCGCCGTCTACGCGGCTTCACGCTACCGGCAACCACGTCGACATCGCCGCCTCCTACCACGCTTGCGGCAAGGAGGCATGAGATGGTCGGCTCCGACGATCTAAAGACATATTTCGAGAATGCGCGCCGATGGGAACAGGATCTGTTGCTGTCGGCTCACCGCTCGCGACGAACCGCATGGTTCGTCGCGGCAGCCGCTTGCGCATTGGCTATCGCCTCGGTGGGAGCCGTCGCAGCGCTGGCGCCACTGAAGACGGTCGAGCCTTTCGTCATACGTGTGGATAATTCTACCGGGATCGTCGACACGGTTTCGGCGCTGACCGCAACGCCGGCGCGCTATGATGAGGCGGTGACAAAATACTTTCTCGGACGCTATGTCCGCGCGCGCGAGGGTTACAGCTATCCCGAGGCGGAAACGAACTTCCGCACGATTTCCCTGCTTTCGGGGTCAGGCGAGCAGGCGCGTTTCGCGGCCTGGTATCGAGGGTCCAATCCGGAGAGTCCGCAAGTCGTCCAGGGTCGGTTCGGGGTCGCCACGGTCCGGATCAAAGCGATCTCGCTCCTGGCCGACAATGTGGCCTCCGTTCGTTTCATGAAGGAAAGCCGAAAAGGTGAGGAGACCCGCATCACGCATTGGGTCTCCACGCTCACCTTTTCCTATGCCAATGCGCCGATGTCCTCCGCCGATCGCCTGGTCAATCCCCTCGGCTTTCAGGTTTCGGAATATCGCGCCGATCCGGAGGTCGTGCCATGAAACGTCTCATCTTTCCGATCGTCTTGTCACTTGGACTTGCAGGCCCGGTCCTGGCGCTGCAACAGCCGTCACCGGGCCAACATGACGCCCGGGTGCGCACCGTCACTTACGACCCCACCAATGTGGTCCGTGTCAACGGCGTTATCCGCGCCTCGACCCAGGTCATGTTCGGCGATGACGAAGAGGTCGCCCATGTCGCGATCGGCGATTCAGTTGCATGGGAAGTTGCGCCGGCCGGCTCCATCCTGTTCCTCAAGCCGCGCGAGAAGCATCCGCCCACCAATCTGCAGGTCGTCACCACCCGCGCGGATGGACGAAAGCGCTCCTATCAGTTTGAGCTGTCGATCGCCGAGACCACGCTGGCCGACAGCTACTTTGTGGTTCGGTTCGCCTATCCTGCTGATGAAATTGAACGACGCCGCGCGGAAACAGCCGCCCAGAGCGCTGAGCGGGAAGGGGCCCTGATCGATCAGACTTTCGACCTCCACCACGCCTATGGTGCGCGAAACTGGCGCTTCTCGGCACAGGGGTCCGTCGATCTCGAGCCCGAAGCCGTCTTCGACGATGGCAAGGAGACCACATTTCGCTTTGCCGGCAACCGCGAAGTCCCCGCCATCTACCTGATCAATTCAGACGGCTCGGAAAGTCTCGTGCCCAAGGACGTCCGTGGCGAACTGGTGGTCGTCCATGCAACAGCCCGCGAATTTCGGCTGCGCAAGGGCAACGTTGTGCTCTGCATCTTCAATGAAGCGTTCGACCCGGTCGGAATCAATCCAGGCACCAACACCACGAGCCCGTCGATCGAGCGGCGTGCCAAGAAGACAACTCCAATCTCAAAGCCCCGATAGGCCAGCCCGACATGACCGAGCTCAATAGCGAAACAATCGATGGCGACCGCGGCATTACTCCCGTCGGTCAGAGCGACCACGCACGGACGACGATGCTCAAGCGCGGGTTTGGCGCTCTCGGGCTCACCGCATTCGCCTTTCTCATCATATGGAGCACGTGGAAAGGCGACAAGCCTGTCACCGAGTCTGCCCGCAAACTCATGATCCGTCAGGCCGCCGCGTTCGAGCCCGCCACGGAAGCTCCGGCCGCACCGCTGACCACAGCCTCCATTCCGGCTGCCCCGACTGTAGCCGCGCCGGCAGTCACCGCGCCCGTACCGGATCAGATGCTCGAAAGCGCGCGCCGCGCGCCAGTCCTGGCTTATAACCGTCCGGTCTCCACTTCACGTCCGGGACGCGACGGCATGACGGGGAGTGTCGCGGCTGATCCCTATGCCTTTGGACGAGCCGAGCCACCCAATGAACTCGCCGACAAGCTCAAACCGACGGCGATCGAAGGCGTCCGCGCCGCACGGCTTCCCAACCGCAACCTCCTGGTCACGCAGGGCACGTCCATCCCGTGTGTGCTGGAGACCGCAATGTCGTCAGACGTCGCAGGCTTCGTTTCCTGCGTCGTGATCCGCGATGTCATCTCCGATTCTGGCAACGTCGTGCTCATGGAGAAGGGCACCCAGGTGGTCGGCGAATACCGCGGCAATGTCAGGCGCGGCTCAAAGCGCATGTTCGTGCTGTGGTCTCGTGCCAAGACGCCCACGGGGGTCATCGTCGCGCTCGCGTCGCCCGCTACGGATGCGCTTGGTCGGGCCGGGTTTGACGGCGATATCGACACGCATTTCTGGGAGCGATTTGGGTCCGCCCTGCTGCTGTCGATCGTGGGCGATGCCGGCTCGATCGGGCGTCAGCAGCTTCAGGACAGCTCGATCCAGATCAACAATACCACTGGCTCAGCCAATACTGCCGCAGGCATTGCCGTCGAGCAATCGATCAACATTCCGCCCACGCTGAACAAGAACCAGGGCGAACTGGTCAATATCTTCGTCGCACGAGATCTTGATTTTTCATCCGTCTATCAACTGAAGCGCATTGAAACACGGAGCCAGATCTTCGACCGCACGGTCGGGGGAACAGGCGTCGGGCCGGCCGAGGTCACGAAATGACGCAGATCGCATCAATCGAGCGGGATGGCGGCCGTTTGGTGCTGGCCCGCTATCTCGAGCCGTTGAACCGCTATCTGGCTGACGAGTCCCTGACCGAGATCGTCATCAACCGTCCCGGTGAGGTCTTCGTGGAAGGACCGCAGGGCTGGACCCGCCACGCAGAGGAGACACTCACAGACGTCTACCTCTCGCATCTGGCAACCGCAGCCGCCGGATATACGCGCCAAGATATCGGACCAGAATTTCCCGTCGTTTCGACAAGTCTGATTGGCGACGAGCGCTGCCAAATCGTGGTGCCGCCGGCCGTCCCGGCCGGTCAGGTCAGCCTCACGATCCGAAAACCCTCGAAACTGACTATGAACTTGGCTGCTCTCGAGCGAACAAACCTATTCGATGAGATCCGCGCCGCCGGTGACGAACTTCGTCCCGACGAGCATCGGTTGCTCGCTCTGAAGGAAGCCGGTCTTTGGCGTGAATTCCTGGAGCTTGCCGTCAAGACGCGTCGCAACATCCTCATCTCGGGCGCGACCGGATCAGGAAAGACGACCCTGTCCAAAGCCTTGATCGCGGCCATTCCGGCCCATGAACGGCTGATCACCATTGAAGACACCATCGAACTGGTGATCCCGCATAAGAATTCCGTCCGGCTGCTTTATGCCAAAGACGGGCAGGGCATGGCCAAGATCGGCCCCCGCGAGCTTCTGGAATCGACGTTACGCATGAGGCCAGACCGGATCCTGTTGCAGGAACTGCGGGACGGCACGGCCTTCTTCTATCTCAGGAACGTCAATTCGGGGCATCCGGGGTCGATCACGACGGTCCACGCGGACAGCGCGCGGCTTGCCTTCGAACAGTTGACCCTTCTGGTGAAGGAGAGCGCGGAAGGGCGGGACCTCCATCGCGATGATATCCGCTCGCTGCTGCTGCACCTGGTCGATGTCGTCGTTCAAATGCAAAAGCGTGACGGCCGCTATCGCATCTCTGAGATCTATTATGATCCCATCCGCAAACGCGATCACGCCCGCTAAAGCCGCGCGTGGTACAGCGCTCGCGCTTTGCGCTGTCGTGCTCTTTCTGCTGGTCGCCTCAAACATACTGCTGCTCGGGCTCAGGATTCACGATGGCGGATTTCACTGGTTCGAGATCGCGAGCGGCTGGCCCCGGTATGGCACGGATCCTCGGTTCGACCGCTGGCTGACGCTCTCCACTCTCGCCGGCACGATCGCGGTCTTTGGCCTGCTCGGTATCCTCCTCCGGCAGCGCCCCTTGCCGCTTCACGGCAAGGCACGTTTCGCGTCCGAGCGCGAGATCAAAGCCGCGGGTCTTAGGTCGAAGGAGGGCATTCTGCTTGGCCGCAAGGATGGCGCGATGCTCTGCTTCGGTGGGTCAGAACACGTGCTGGTCTACGCACCAACCCGCGCAGGCAAAGGCGTCGGCTATGTCATTCCGAACCTGCTGAACTGGGCGGACTCGGTCGTGGTGCTCGACGTGAAGAAGGAGAACTGGCAAAAATCGGCGGGTTTTCGCGCTGCCCACGGGCAGGCCGTCCATCTGTTCGATCCACTCGACGAGAACGGCTGTACGGCAAGGTACAATCCTTTGGGCTACGTGCGGAGCGATCCAGCAGACCATTATGATGACCTGCAGCGCATCGCTGTCATGCTCTTTCCGGCCGAGAGCCGGGGCGATCCGTTCTGGTTTGAGGCCGCGCGGTCTGCGTTTGTGGCGATCGGGGGCTACATTGCTGAAACCCCGGGGTTACCTCTGACCATCGGCGAGATCCTGCACCAGCTCTCAGCTGAGTCCGATCTCAAGTCGCATTTTGAGACAATCATGGTTGCGCGACGATCGAGCAGTTCTCCCTTATCACGCTCCTGCATTACCGCCTTGAACGACTTCCTTGCAGCTTCCGAAAACACTATGAATTCGGTGCGCAAGACCGTGACAGCAAGACTTGGGCTCTGGCTCAACCCTCGCATCGATACCGCGACGTCAGCCAATGACTTCGACCTGCGCAAGCTACGGCAACAACCGATGTCGATCTATCTCGGTGTTACCCCGGACAATCTCGAGCGCATGGCACCTCTGCTGAACCTGTTCTTTCAGCAGGTCGTCGATCTCAATACCCGCGAGCTGCCAGAACATAATCCGAAGCTCAATCGCAAGGTTCTCCTCTTGCTCGACGAATTCCCAGCCCTTGGCAACGTCAACGTTCTTGCGAAATCGGTCGCGTTTATTGCCGGATATGGGCTCCGACTTCTGACGGTCGTGCAAAGCCCGGCGCAACTCCGCGCGATCTACGGCGCTGACGTCGCTCGCAACTTCATGACGAACCATGCCGTGGAAGTCGTCTTCGCTCCAAAAGAGCAAGACGTCGCAAATGAGCTTTCGGAGCGTATTGGCTATGATACGGTGAAGGCGCGCAGCCACAGTGGACCAAAGGGCTTTTCGGCACGATCAACGAGCCAAACGGTGTCAGAGCATCGACGGGCTCTAATGCTGCCCCAAGAGCTCAAGCTCTTGCCCAGGTCCAAAGCGTTCATCCTCGGCACTGCGATTCCACCGCTGATCGCCGATAAGCTCATCTACTACGAAGATAAGGCCTTTCTGCAGCGACTGCTGCCGGCCCCGGCTCAGGCCATGCCGAAGGGGCTTTCGAATGCCTTGCTAGACGCCGAAATCAAAGAGCTTCGCTCCGAAGTCGCCGAGCTTCGCGCAATATTTCGATCGCGACCGATGACGGACGAGGAGGTGGCGGATCCCTCGACGATTCCTGACGATGTGAGTTTTGACTTTGGCGGGGTCGATGTGGATCTCGAAGGCTTGTCCGAAGAAGACTTGAAAGCCTGGACCCTGAAATACATCGACGCTCAAGTCATTCCGCCGACGCCGCGGAACGGCCGCAAGCAGAAGGGTGAGCATCATGAACGACAGGCATGACGCGAGCGAGGACTTCAGCCTGGAGCGGCAACGTCGCGCGGGGCGCGCTTCAGCCCGAGAAAAGGGGGAAGACGAGTCCAGGGCAACAGCCCCCAACAAGCCGCCATCCGCGGAGGTCACCGATAGCGCGTTTCCGGACCGTATCCGTCGGAAATATTACGTGGTGGCCAGCGGCTCCGAAAAGGATGGATCCGACCGCGAAGCGCGGCTCTATGCGGATGAGCGAAAAGAGTACCTCGCGTTCGAGACTACTGAGGATCGCCTGGTTACCCGCCTAGCTGCCACTGAGGTGATCCGGGACATGGTCAGCGTGGCACACCATCGCCAGTGGGAGGCCCTGCACATCCGCGGTTCCGTCGAGTTCCGGCGCGAGGCGTGGCTCGAGGCAAGCGCGCGCGGAATGGAGGTACAGGGCTATCAGCCAAACGAGCTTGATCGCCAGGCGCTCGCTCAGCGACGAGTCGCATCGGATCGAGCTCACGCCCGGACCAATGATGCCAAGGCTCGCTCGGCCTCCGACAGGTCAGTGCCGGCGGATAGGCTCGATTACGACAAGGGCGTTTCCGGACGTCTGATGGAGGTCGGTTATGGCACCTACCGCAACCGCCCCGACGCGGAGCCGTCAACTTATGTAGCCATCGAACTGGATAATGGCCGGCGACATCAAGTGTGGGGCATCGGCGTTGTAATGGACGTCGCAGATAGTGGCGCCAGGCCTGGCGACCGCATCTCTCTGCGCATGGATGGCGTTGAACCTGTGGTCAGGGCGATCAAGTCCATAGATGCCGCCACAGGAATCGCTAGCAGTGAACGGCGCCAGATGTGGCGCAACATGTGGAGTGTGACGGTGGAGGAACGCCGGGCAGACCGATCGGCGCCAGCGCATGATTCCGACCTGCTCGCGGCCCGATCCCAGATCGCTGTTATCAACAAGCTTGTCGAACGCCCTCTACCGAACGATGAGAATGCTCGCCAGAGCATTATGGCCTTCGCCAGGGAGCGCATAGCCCAGCATCTGGAAAAAGGGCATTCGTTTGCTCGAGCGACAGTCATTGAGCCTGTCCGCGAGCGCCACGAACAATCAGGACACAGAGAGGGAGCTCACCAAAGCCGGAGCAGTGAACATATTAGACTGCAAGGGCGAGAGCGCTGAACGGGCGGTCCCACCGACTTGAATATCTTCGAGGCTCGGGCACCCGGAGGTTGCGCGAGGCGAATGATCAGAGTACGGGAATCATAATCCTTGGGTCGGGGGTTCGAGTCCCTCCCCCGCTACCAACGATCCCCCCGACATAGCCATGTTCGGAAAGAGGGCAGGGTTGTTGCAGAGCGCCGCGAGGCGCCCTTTGATGTCAATCCGCACGCTCCGATCGTCCTCGGCGTTGGCTTTGGTTCCAGCGCCGCCTGGCCGGCTTGGGCTCGCATGCACCACGATCGCGGTCACCAGCTCGCGAATGGTCGCATACTCGGTCGGCGTGCCGCGCTTCAGTTCGTCGGCAAGTTCAGCAACCGCGCGCTTGTAGCGGTCCAGCGCCTTGGGATGCAGGGCGATGACGTTGTCGCTTTCTTTGGCGCTTTCGAGCCCGGTCAAGACCTTGGCCTTATCGGCCTCAAGTTCCTGCATCCGGGCGACGAACTGCTCTGGCGGCATGCCCGTGATGACGATAGAGTCGACGATCCGCTTCATCTCGCGCCCGATCTCGCCGAGTCGCCGTTCCAGGCGGGCGCGTTTGGTGCTCGCCTCTTTCTTGAGCCGCTTGCGCTCGTCATTGTAGCTATCGACGAATGCTGCGATTGACTCAGGATGCGCGAGGTGCTGGCGCAATCCCTTGATCGTCAGCGCCTCGATGTCGTCGAGGTAGACGCGGCGACTGTTTGTGCATGAGCCGCTTTCCTTGTAGGAGCTGCATTGCAGACGTACGCCTTTGCGATTGGCGCCGTTGGATGACATGCCGCCGCCGCAGCAGCCGCATCGGATCAAGCCCGAAAAAACTCGCTTGGGCGCGCGTGCCTTGTGCGCTGTTGCAAGCGTCGCGTCGCGTCGGCGCTCGACCTTGATGGCCTGTGCCGCGTTGAACGTTACGTCATCGACGATACGCAGATGCGGCGCGTCGGTGATCTTGTATTGCTCTTTCCGATTGGGCCGCGACAGGCGCTTGCCCGTCGTCGGGTCCTTCACCATCCTGACCTTGTTCCAGACGATGCGACCGGCATAGAGATCGTTCAAGATCATCCCGCCGCCGCGCGCGACGTGACCATTGATGGTCGAGCCGTTCCAGAGTCTGCCGCGAGGCGGGCGCACGCTTCGCTTGTTCAAATCGTGTGCGATTTGGCGCGGCGTCTTACCCGCAATGTAGTCCGCGAAAATTTCGCGAACAATGTCGGCCTCTTCCTCGACGATCTCCAGTTCGCCAGGCTTGCCGGCAACCGCACGATAGCCATATGCGCGACCACCGGCATGCCTGCCGTCGCGGATCACCCCCTCGAGGCCACGCCGCGTATGAAGCGCAAGGTTCTCGACGTACATCTCGCCCATAAGAGCGCGCAGTGCACCGTCGACCTTGGTGACCTTCCCGTTAGCAGTGTGAATTTGGATGCCGAGGAAGTCGAGCCGCTTGCGGGCCGCGTGCCAGTCGCCCTGATCGCGCGAAATGCGATCAACATCCTCGGCGATCAGCACATCGAATAGCTTGGCCTCTGCCGCGCGCATCATGGCTTGAAAGCCGGGGCGATTAATGGCGCCCGTTCCAGAGATCGCGCGATCCTCGAAAGTCATGGTGACGGCCATGCCCTCGCGCGCGCAGATATCGCGGCAAAGGGCAATTTGATCGTCGATACTGCGATCTTTCTGCCGTTCGGATGAAAAGCGGGCATACAGCGCAGCGCGGGTCATATGTCTTCGCTCGTCGCAGGTTGGGATGCCAGGCGGGCCGCGATCTCGGCCTCATGATCCGCGCGCGCGAGTCGTTTGGCAAGCTTCCGCACATACCGAAGGATGGCCTCGTCGGGCCGATCCGGCGGTATTATGGGAGTCGCACGCGACATTGTTTCGGATTTTGCCCTTAAACGAACAGCACCTGATCAGCGATCGTCCTGCACCGCAGTGATCTCGCAGCCGATGTTGTGACGATCGTGCCGGAGCAGGTACAATCGCCTCGGTTGCTCCAGCTGGGCGCTTTTGTTCACGAGCGCTTCAGTTTCAATTTCTTGAACACGGGGTCGATGACCGCGCTGTTCAGATCGACCAGGACAATCACGCCTTCGGTATCAGCGAGCAGCTCCTCGGCAGTCTCGCCGGGGTCATTTGAAAAGGTCGGCTCGCCACCGCTCTCGGGCAGGAAGAAGCCGATCCTGGACGATGTCTTCGGCTTGCCTTGCAACAGCCGGTCGACCTGCAAACGGACGTGGCCATCCGCAAACCAGATCGCATTGCGCGCGGACATGTAGCGCGCGAGCACGGTCACGGCGCGCACAACGCAGACATCGAGCACGGAGAAGTATTTGACCTCCATGCCGCCTGTCAGGGTTTCGCTGAGGAAGCCATGGCGATTGCGCCACTGACGCAGCGTGCCCTCAACACAGCTGGCTGCCTTAGCGACGACATCCGACGTGAATTGCTTTTGGTGAATGTCCATTTTTACCGGTTCTCCTTACGTTACGCTTGTACCGTAAACGGCTTTACGTTACAAGTGAAACGTATTCGCTGGCTTCAAAAAGAACCAGCGAGCCGCTGGAGCCGAGATATGGACAAGTCCGGGTGGCGGGCTGAATTGATCCGCGCCAAGAACGACATTCCCAAGCCGCTTTTTGCCAATGCAGTGTTAGCGCTGCGGGGCGCACGGTCCATGCAAGGCGTGCTGGCATTCGATCTATTCGCCTATCAAACCATGCTCATGGATGTGCCGCCGTGGGAGCCGATCATCGCGGCAGCCGGTTTCCAACCGCGTCCCTGGACCGAGCAGGACGATCTCGCGGCAACGCACTGGCTGCAAACGAAGGAAGGTATTGCCGTGCCTCCCGCTGTGACGGCTCAGGCCGTCGAACTGGTGGCGCGTGATCGCAGCTATCACCCCGTGCAGGATTATCTCAGCAGCCTTGAGCATGATGGCGCGTTCCGACTCGATACCATGCTCTCGACCTACTTCGGCGCGGAGCAGTCCGAATACACCAAGCTGGTCGGCCGCAACATGATGATCGGCGCGGTCGCGCGGATCATCGAACCCGGCTGTAAGCTCGACTCCGTGGTGATCCTGGAAGGCCCGCAGGGCTTGAAGAAATCGACTTCGATCAAGACGCTGTTCTATCCCTGGTTTTCCGACGATCTTGAGGAGTTCGGCAGCAAGGACGCCTCGATGCAGTGTGCTGGCGTCTGGTGCATCGAGGTCGGCGAACTCGATGCCATGAGCAAGGCGGAGGTCTCGAAGATCAAGGCGTTCATCTCGCGCACCGACGATCGTTTTCGCCCGCCCTATGGCCGGCGCGTGATCGAGCGCCCGCGCGGATGCATCTTTGTCGGGACCACGAACGAGAGCGGCTATCTCAAGGATGCCACCGGTTCGCGCCGGTTCCTACCAGTCAAGGCGACCAAGATCGACATCGAGGGCTTACAGCGGGACCGCGACCTACTGTGGGCCGAGGCTCGCATTCTCTACGACGAGCATGTGCCGTGGTGGTTCACCACCGACACCAAGAGCGGCATCGCCGCCGCTGCCATCGCCGAAAGTGAGCAGGAAGCCCGCTACCAGGCGGACGAGTGGGAGCCGTTGATCGCCGACTACCTCGACAGTCGCATACATCAGCCGCCGGAGCATCCGGCGTACCGGGTCACGGTCGAATGGGTGTTCAAAGGCGCAATCGGCCTGGATGCTGCGAAGTGGGATCAGGCCGCCATGAACCGGGTCGCCCGCTGCATGAAGCGGCTGGGCTGGGAGCGCAAGCAGGTCAGCCTCAAGGTGACGGTTCAGGGTAAGGAGGAGACGAAGCGTCCTTGGATGTACGTGCGGCCACCAACTGGTGCAGAGGCAGAGCAGGATGCCCGACAACAGGAGATCGATGCGGCCAAGAAGGTCGCCGAGGCCGAGCCGGACAGCAACATCACCACTCTCAGGCGGCCTGCACCAGCAGCCGGCGACGCAGTGGTGATGAAAGAAACCGCTGTGCCGCAGGCGTGATCACCACTGAACCAGTATCACCACTTGGTTTGCTTAGAAGAGGATAGGAGGTAGCGCGCTATAGGAGTTTTAGAAACAAGGGAAGAAACCAGTGCGAGGTGGTGCAGTGGTGCATCGGCTGCGCCGGCAGCTCCCTTCGGGGAACCAGAGCCCGATCGAACCGTGCTTCGCTCGGATGGCCTTCAGCACAATGCGCGGGCACCGCGTCAGAAGTGTAAGCGTTTTGCTTGGTGGTTCTGGGTGCTTCAACAATGGAGAGTAACGAAGCTATGTCCAACCAACCCAACAGAGCCGTGTCGCGGCAAGCGATCCGAGTGCGTTTGCCATCAATTGAACCGCTGCGCTGCAATAGACTGGTTAATGTAACGCGGTACGTGACCATGCTGCGAGACGGGCATATCGCCCCGCCGATTTGGCTCATCAGGCAAAAAGGCAGCGATTATCGCTACCGGATATTTGACGGAGCGCATAGGTTTCGCGCCGCCCAGCGCGTCGGGCGCAAGACGATAATGGCCGTCGTGATAGCTGATGAGCGATGAGGACCACGGAAATGACTCCCGCGAAGCTGCCCGTGAATTGCGTCGTGCTGGACACCGGCAGAGCTTGCATGGGTCCTTCAACGCGGGGGTGCCTCGCGGGTCCGCCCCAGGCGCAAAGGGTATTCGTTCATGGCACAACCAGCAGGGGTTGGTCGTAACATAGGAGGTATTTTGCAAATGGCATCTGCGGCTCAAGCAGCGGCCCACATCGATCTTTCCCGCGTCGCGTTTGCGGAATTGATCGCACGAAAGATCATTGAGAAACCGGCCGAGCAGGGTGGCTACGACCTTGACGCCGTGCGGGTGACCTATCTCCGTCACCTTCGCAAGGTCGCTTCGGGGCGGTCTGGCGGCTCTGCAGGCGATCAGCTCACGGCTGAACGCGTTGCTCTGACCGCAGCGAAGCGGCGCCGTGAGGAACGTCAGGATGCAATCGAGGCCGGTCAGTTTGTTCCGATCGAGCCTGTCCTCCGTGGCTTACAAGCGCAGCTCATCGCGATGCGCGATCGGCTTCTGGGCATTGCGGGATCGATCGCTTACCTGCTGATGGGACAGTCGCAGGAGGAGTGCTTTCGTATCATCGACGACGCTGTTCGCGCCGCCCTTGAGGAAATTGCGGACCCGGAATTCGCCAGTGAAGTAATCATCCTTGCGGTCAAAGGCGATGTGGAAAAGACCGAGTGGGCTCCCAATGAACCGTGAGCTTGCGATCTCCCAGCTTCTCGCGGCGCTCGCCGCGCTGGGCTGGACACCTCCCGCCGTGGAAGACGTGATCGACCAAATCCTACGCGGCGAGCTGCTGCCGTTGGGGCTTGCAGGTGAGGTTTTCGAGTGCAGTGATGAGAAGCTCCGCAAGCTCTGTGAGCTGATGGCAGGAACGAAGCGCCCGCTGGGCGTCAAGCTGGCGGGGCGCTGGCTGGCTAGTGTCCCGCGACTGCTCGATGATCTCGAACAAGGCACTCTCGACCGGCGCCGTCGAGGTCGGGATGTGCGTCTTCGCGCCGAGGAGCGGGCAAAAAGATACGAAGCCTGGGCGCGACCGCAGACGCCGCTGGTCGAGGTGCCGGCGCAGGAGGCGTGAGCTGTTTGGTCGATATGCACCCGGCAAGCAGACCTATTATGCTCACATGGAGTTTTGTCGTTTGTGACCCGTTGCGGGCCTGCTCCAAAACGCCGCACTCACGTTGAAGCGTTCGCGCTGCGACTGCCATCGAGACGTGTTACTCTCCGCCGGTCGTCCTCAAGCCTTGATGAGGATCGAATGGATCGGCGGGATTTCATAGCGGGTTCTGCGGCACTGCTTGTTTCGCCACAGCGTTCGTGGGCACTGGGGTCGCCTCGTCGGCTTGGCTATCTTGATACCGCGCCCCTGTACTTGCCAAACTACAAGGTGTGGCAGGACAGTATGCGCGATCATGGCTGGATCGAAGGGAAGAACCTGATCGTTGATTACCGGTCGGCCGAGGGGCACGCCGAGCGCGTAGTGCCTCTCGCGAACGAGCTTGTCGCGCTCAAGCCCGATGTACTGGTTGGCCCGAGCGCGCAGGAAGCCCTAGCCCTGAAATCGGCAACTGCCAGCATTCCGATTGTTTTCTATGCTGTGGCCGAGCCCGTGCGGCTTGGCCTCGTCCAAAGCCTGTCGCATCCCGGCGGCAACATAACGGGTCTGGCCATCCTCGTACCGGGAAATATCGCCAGCAAAGGGATACAAATCCTGCGGGAGATGGTTCCTGCCGCCTCAAAAATTGCGGTCTTGGTCGTCGCGAGCAATGCAGAACACAGGTTCGTAGTCGAGGAGTTGCTCGAAGCTGCTACGAAGCTGGGCGTGACTTTCCTGGTACTGGAGGCGACCACGGTGGAGGAACTCGACATTGCCTTTGCGTCGGCAGCAGCCCAGCACGCCGATGCAATTTTTCCTCTTGGCGACGAATTGACCGTTAATCACGTCACACGAGTTACCGCGCTGGCGGCGGAGCATCGTCTGCCCGCGTTCTACCTCTTACGACTGTTCACCATCAATGGCGGTTTGGTTTCATACGGCGTCGATATAGCCATTCTGCTCCGGCGTGCAGGCGACTACGTCGATAAAATTCTCAAAGGCACCAAGCCTGCCGATCTGCCGGTCGAGCAGCCGACCAAGTTCGACCTCGTGATCAACCTCAAGGCCGCAAAGGCGCTTGGCCTCGAAATACCTGCCTCATTGCTCGCCCGCGCCAACGAGGTGATCGAATAGAGATGCGTTCTGCTACGATGCATGAGTCTGCACATGGCCCATCAGCGAAGTGGCCGCGCGCCTCGCCGAGGTCCGGACTGGGCTATAGCGGACCAGATTTGCTCAACCTGAGTTCTTCGCGTTTTGACCCAGCTGCGACATCGAACCTGACAAGATGCCGAGTGTGGATTGAGCAACGTTCGCCGCCCGACGCGACGCGCCAATAGCGGCGGGCGGGTGGCAAGGTCGCGCCCGCGACCTTGCAGAGCGTCGATCCGGTGCCCACTGAGCACTCGCTTTACGGTGCATTACAGTGGTAGTAGATTTCACGCGCTTACAGTAGCAAATCAAAAAGGGAGGATTTCATGCGTGTAATTCATGCAGCGGCATTCGCTCTTTGTTTGCTTACGGTTGCTCCGGTGGGGTCGTTTGCCGGTGACCCCAAGAGCGATGTCTCGGCGGCTTACACAGCATTTGATGCCGCGTTCAACAAGGGCGACGCGAAGGCCGTTGCCGCCTTATATCTGCCGAACGCGAAGTTCCTACCGCCAACCCACCAGGTGGCGTCAGATCCGGCGGCGATAGAAAAGTTTTTTGCCGGGGTGCTCGCCGACGGCGTGACGGACCACAAACTTGAGGTGATCGACGCGGGTGGCGATGACAAGGTCGTCTATGGCTCGGCAAACTGGAGCGCCAAGGGCAAGGACAAGGATGGCAAGCCAGCGACCTTCTCAGGCATCGCTACCCACGTGTTCGAGCGTCAGGCGGATGGTTCGCTGAAGCTGAGGTTAAGTACCTTCAACTAAGCTGGCCGTACGTGTCGCCTGACGCCGCGCGAGGAGACTTTGCGCGGAATATCTTCGGGGCTGAGACCTGAGTCGAAGGCGGCTCCGATCCCGGTCGAAGCCGAGCGGCTTAGTCGACTTGGTGGGCTTGACGGTGCTCTCGTCCCGGCTCGATCGCGAAGAGATGGGGCGAACTGATCCGGCTTCCGGTCTTGGCCGATTCCGTTGAAAAAGGGCGGCAGTAATCCGATGTATTAGCGTCAGCGGCGATGCGGCCGAGCGGCTGTGTCGGCCTTTATGCGGGCTTAAGGGTTTGCATCGGGATCAGCTTGGC
>NZ_JBANBA010000099.1:0-36206 GCF_059803475.1 Bradyrhizobium sp. UFLA05-89
ACGCGCTTGCGAAGATCCAGAGAGTACGGCTTGCCCATCCATGCTGGCCTCCGTCCAGCCAGCATGGTGAATCAGAAGCAAGCTGATTTGGGAATCCCAAATCGATTCAACCTAACCCCATCCCGCTTTAGAAGCTCGAGGCTTTTCTGGAGCCCTACGATGCACGTCATGAGAATCGTACAGGTGTTTGTCGCAGCTTCGATCTTTTCCGCATGGCGCGCGAGGTCCGCTTGAAGATCAGGCCGCAATGGGTGAGGCGAGTGTCTCGAAGCTTCGCGCGATTGGCCTTCGAGCCAGACGACTGTTCCCATGAGCTTTCCTTCTGCACAGATGCAAGATGCGGGGCTTATCGCGACCGACTAGAGCCCGAGGAAAATAAATCAAACATTGCCGGGAAACCGCCGCTTGCAGAATACGGATACGCTCTTCGCGAACCGGACATGCCTCTCGACATCTAGAGCGATGAGATTAGGAAGAATCCTCATCGCGCTTTGGGTTGTTGTCTGAGCATGATCTCCGCGCGAACGCGTTCCGCGTTTGTCGCGCGGGAAAACTGCTTCACGCTTTTCCGGATCACGCTCTGGCCTCGTCGGCTTCATGCCGGACGCAGAACCACACTGCTATCGACAACGCCTGATCGTGGCTGGATCTCCGCAATGCGACATCCCACGTAGCTCTGCCTTGCTCGGTCGCAAGCGTGCGAGATTCAAGCTGCGGTGAGCCTACGCCGCGGTCGCCGGCGGCAGCGCGAGCACCGAATAGATCGCCTGCGCGTCGCGCGAGGCACGCAGCTTCTTGGCGATGTCCTGGTCGCGCAGGAGGCGCGCGATGCGCGCCAGCGCCTTCAGATGATCGGCACCCGCACCTTCAGGTGCGAGCAGCAGGAAGACGAGATCGACCGGCTGGCCGTCCATAGCCTCGAAATCGATCGGGCGCTCGAGCCGCGCGAACAGGCCAAAGATCTTTTCGAGCTTGGGCAGCTTGCCGTGAGGAATTGCGACACCATAGCCGACCGCGGTGGTGCCGAGCTTCTCCCGCTGCAACAGCACCTCGAACACCGAACGCTCGTTCTGTCCGGTCAGCTCGGCCGCCTTGGCAGCGAGTTCCTGCAAGGCCTGCTTCTTGCTGTTGACTTTCAATGCCGGGAGAATCGCCTCGGGTGCGACCAGATCGGTAATCGGCATGGAGCTTTCCGAGGTGAATTAAGCCGTCAGGTTCCGAATTGGCCAACTTGGAAGACCAGATTTGGCCGGCGTCAATAAGGTGAAGCAGGAGGCGGACTTAGCCCCAGTCCTGATGTGGGGCGCTTCTACTCCAACGCAATCCCGGTGCCAACTCCCGCGAACGCCTTTTACCGCGCTCTTCCCTAAAGACAGGAGTCCTACGGGGAGGATCCCGAAACCCTCGATGGGGGTGGGCTAACTCCCGGCTTTGGCCGCAGGAGGGTCGATCCAGCCGACATTGCCATCCGCCCGGCGGTAAATGATGTTCACCCGCCCGCTCGAGCCATGCTGAAATACCAGGCAATGGGCGCCGCTGAGGTCGAGTTCCATGACCGCTTCGCTGACCGAAAGCTGCCTCAAGGAGGTGGTCGATTCTGCGATGATCACGGGGCTGTAGCCGGTGACCTCGTCCTCGCCCTCGCCGGGGGCCTCCAGGACGTAGGCAGTGGCATCCATCGAGGCGAGCGCTGCGGAGGCGGCGGCGGCCTTGCGGGCGGACCGGTCCTTCAACCGGCTCTTGTAACGGCGCAGTCGCTTCTCGATCATCAGCAGCGCCTGGTCGGCGCTGGCATAGGCGTCCGGCGCGTTCGAATCGGCCTCCAGCGTGATCCCGGAATCGAGGTGCAGCGCGCAATCGGTGCGGAAGCCGAACCCGTCCTTGCTGAGCGTAATGTGGCCGGAATAATTGCCGTCAAAATATTTGCGCAACACCTCGTCCGTGCGCTCGGCGACGCGGCCGCGGAGGGCTTCGCCGACGCTGATGCTTTTGCCCGAAATCCGGAGAGTCATGTGATGCCTCGCCTGGTTGGTGGCTAGCTTGGATCAAGCCCGAGGGGAGATTGAGAGTAGCGCGATTTGAGGCGCGCGCAATCAGGCCGGCTCGGTGTTGCGGGAGCGATCGGACAGGGCGGTGGAGAGGACGTTGCCAAGAGCGCTCTGCTTGTCGCGACGGCGTTGTACCGAAGAGGGAATGCGCATGGCTTCGCGGTACTTCGCAACCGTGCGTCGGGCAATATCAATGCCGGATGCACGCAACCGTTCCACGATCGTGTCGTCGGAGAGGATCGCGGACGGCTCCTCCGAATCGATCAGCTGCTTGATGTGGTGGCGAACGGCTTCGGCGGAATGCGCCTCGCCGCCATCGGCCGAGGCGATCGACGCGGTGAAGAAATACTTCAATTCAAAGGTGCCGCGATTCGTCGCCATGTATTTGTTGGCGGTGACGCGCGACACCGTGGATTCATGCATCTGGATGGCGTCGGCGACGGCTTTCAGGTTGAGCGGCCGCAGGTGCGCCACACCATGGGTGAAGAAGCCGTCCTGCTGGCGCACGATCTCGGTTGCGACCTTCAGGATGGTGCGGGCGCGCTGATCGAGCGCGCGCACGAGCCAGGTCGCGTTCTGCAGGGCATCGGTGAAGTAGGACTTGTCGCCGTCCTTGCCGATCTTCTTCGACAGCTCGGTGTAGTAGGTCTGGTTCACGAGGACGCGCGGCAGAGTGTCGCTGTTGAGCTCGACATGCCAGCCGCCATCGGGCCCCGGGCGGACATAGACGTCCGGCACCATGGTCTGAAGGCGCGAAGAGCCGAACTTCATGCCGGGCTTGGGATCGAGGCGGCGGATCTCGCCGATCATGTCGGCGATGTCCTCGTCATCGACGCCGCAGAGCTTGCGCAAGGAAGCGATGTCGCGCTTGGCCAGGAGATCGAGATTTTCGACCAGCGCCTGCATCGCCGGGTCGTAGCGATCGAGTTCCCGAAGCTGGATCGCCAGGCATTCGCTCAACGAACGGGCGCAGATGCCGGGCGGATCGAATTTTTGCAGCACCGCAAGTACGTCCGCGACAGCCTGCTGCGATGCACCAAGCCGCTCGGCGGCCTGGCCGAGATCGGGCGGCAGATAGCCGGCTTCATCGACGAGGTCGATGAGATATTGTCCGATCATGCGCTGCGCCGGCGCGGTGAAAGCGACCGAGAGCTGCTCGGCGAGATGATCGGCCAGCGTGGTTTCCGCCGCGACGAAGGCTTCGAGATTGTAGTCCTCGTCACCGGAGGCGCCGCCGCCCCATTCGGTGTAGACGCTCGGCGCCGCATCCTGCGCATTGCGCGCCGCGGCCTCCGCCGGCTCTTCCGAAAAGACGTTGTCGAGGCCAGTATCCAGGGTCTGCTCGATCTCGGCGCGGGTACCGAGATCCTTGCTCATCCACTCTTCCTGGCCGGGCTCGAAGGCTTCGCCTGAACCGCCACCCGGCTCGTCGCCGTGGCCGCCGCCGGAATCGTCGCCATCACTGAATTGGCCGGCCTCAGCCGGGGCATCTCCCGCGCCCTGCTCATCATTGGCCCGCTCGAGCAGTGGATTGCGCTCGAGTTCCTCCTCCACGAAGGTCGTGAGATCGAGATTGGACAGTTGCAGCAGCTTGATCGCCTGCATCAACTGCGGCGTCATCACCAGCGACTGCGACTGCCTGAACTCTAATCTCTGCGTAAGCGCCATGAAGCAAGAACCGTTCCCAAAATTTGGTCCGATTTTTGCTTATCCTAGTCCGAGCCCGATGTACACGTCTTGACGAATACGAAAAACGGGCTAGAGGCGGAACTCCTCGCCAAGGTAAAGGCGGCGGACGTCCGGGTCGTTGACGATCTCATCCGGACTCCCCTCGGTCAAGATTTCACCGGCATAGACGATATAGGCGCGGTCGGTGAGGCCGAGCGTCTCTCTCACATTGTGGTCGGTGATCAGCACGCCGATGCCGCGATTGGTGAGGTGGCGGACGAGGTCCTGAATGTCGCCGACCGCGATCGGATCGATGCCCGCGAAGGGCTCGTCGAGCAGCATGTAGTTCGGACGCGTCGCCAGCGCACGCGCGATCTCGACGCGGCGGCGCTCGCCACCGGACAGCGCGATCGATGGCGATTTTCTCAGGCGCGTGATGTTGAATTCGTCGAGCAGCGAGTCGAGCTGCAGCTCGCGTTTCTTGCGCGAGGGTTCCACCACTTCGAGCACGGCGCGGATGTTCTGCTCGACGGTGAGGCCGCGGAAGATCGAAGCTTCCTGCGGCAGATAGCCGATGCCGAGCCGCGCGCGCTGATACATCGGCAGCTTCGTCACGTCATGGCCGTCGAGCTCGATCGCGCCGCGGTCGGCCTTGATCAGCCCGGTGATCATGTAGAACACGGTGGTCTTGCCGGCGCCGTTCGGACCGAGCAGGCCGACGGCCTCGCCGCGCCGCACATAGATGCTGACGCCGCGCACCACCTGGCGGCTGCCAAAGCTCTTTTCCACGCTATGCACAGCAAGGAAGCCCGGGCGCCTGAGAAGCTGCGGCCCACCGGAGCCGTTGGGCCGGCTGGCGGCCCGCACCGGATGAACCGGCTGGGTCCGCGGCGACTCAGCTTGATAGTCGGCCTGGTAGTCCGTTTGGTAATCCCCTTGGAACTGGTCGGGCGCGTGCATCGGCTGCTCGCGCGCGATCGGCGGCGCGTCCCGCACCGGGCTGGTCACGAGACCGCCCATGCTGTCGCCGAGCGCGGTGATGTCCTGGCGCGCAAATCCTGGCCGGCCGCGTTTGGCGGGGCGCCGACGGAACATGCTGAATAAATCGACCATCCCCGCTGTCTCAAGCCTTTCACGGTGATTCCGCGATCTGCCGCCCCGGCGCGATTCGCCGGCACAGCATGAGTGAAAGGGTATGTCTTGCCCAGAGAAACACCCTCGATCCCTTATCAGAGGAATCCCGCCGCCGAGCCCGCTGGGGTAGATACAATCTTGTCGGGCAGGCTTCAACCGGAGATCGCCGACTTCAAGCTCAAGCTATTGAAGTTACTTCTGTTTAGTTGCACTTGGCAATTGCAGGGGTGAGGCCGTGCCGGGCTTGCCCTGGCCGCAATCATTGCCGGCACCCTGCGGCAGCAGGACCTGAACCTTGCCGCTGTCCGACTCCACCCGAGACACGCCCGTCGTCATGTCGACCTTCAGCCGGTCGCCGCGCATCACATTCTTGCACTGGGTCAGGACGACCTGGCCCGAGCCGCCGAGCATGGTGATGAGGTTGGTCTTGGTGTCGAAGATGGCAGTCTCGCCTGTAACCACCTGGTCCTTCTGGGTGACCACGACATTGCCGTGCGCTTCCAGCCGCTTGATCGAGGAGCTGCCGTTCGGCCCTGGCGTCGCCGATTGCATCGGTGCCGCCGCTTTTGCATTTTTCGCCGGTTGGGGGGCCGGCTGTCCCGAACCGGAACCGCCGCTCGATTCGTAGAACACGACGAGCGTCTTCGACGTCATGGTGGTGTCGCCCTGAATGACCTTCACGTTGCCGGCGAAGGTCGCCTCCTTCTTCTTGTCGCGCATTTCGAGCGAGGCGGCCTCGATCTGGATCGGCTCATCGCGGTTCTGCGAAAACCCCTGCATGGCGTTGGGCACGCCCTGCATGGCGCCTTGCGCATGCGCCACGGCGATCAGCATCACGCCAAGCGCGATCGCGCCGGCGCTGAACGCAACGCCTTTCGAAAAACCGTTGCGCAAAAGGTGCTTCGTCATGGAGATCATCTCGAAGTCGCAGGCTTGTTTTGGGGCGCGCGCGTTTTCGGTGGCGGTGGCGGCGCAGGCTCGGCGGGCGCTGGCGGCGCGGCGGCCGGCTCGTCATTGCTCAGCTTGTCCAGGTTCATCACCACGTGGCCTTCGAAGCGGATGACGTCGCCGCCCTCCATGATCTTCAGGCGGTCCGAGGACACGGTGCCGTTGGTCAGCTTGACGTCGACATGTTCATCCGAGGTGACCGTGTTGTTGGCCATGTCGACGAAGGCCTGGCTGAGGCGGGCCTCATAGCCCGTCGACGTCCGCACGAAGATATCCTTGCGCAGATCGAGCTGCTGCTGCTTGTTGTCGAAGGTGCCGTTGAGGGCATCGAGGAACACGGTCGATTGATCCTGCATCAGGAGCTTGGCCCTGAGCTTGTGCAAATCGACATGATCGGGGTCCCTGATGTCCTGGATGGCCGTGTTGGCCCAGAGCTCATAGGGCCGCTGGTCGGGCGTGTAGCCCGACAGGTGGGGCGTTTCCATGGTGATCTTGGTTCCGGAGACGACCAGATTTCCGGGATCGAAAGCCACTTCCTTCGTGGTCCGGAACTTGTTGAAGGCCGAGACGAAGATGATCATGGCCATCGCCACGACCACCGTCACCGGCACGGCGATGCGCAGAATGTGGACCAGCCGGCTGTGGCGCGCCGCGGCCGCGAAGCGCGCCTCCAGGCCGTCATAGGCTCCATCATAGGCTGGGGTCTGGACCGAATTCACTGCTGCTCCGAGGCGCCGATCGACGCCCGATTGTATCCGGCGCCGCCGGAATATGCAGCCCGCGACAGGCCGTTACGACTGTGTCCGAAACGGGGCGGCCGGGGCGGCCCGAGACACCCTTCCGGACGACAGGACCACCCTAAGAGTGCGCAAAAATGTCCTCGGCCTCCCAGCCCTGCAAATCGAGCTTCGCCCGCGTCGGCAGGAAGTCGAAACAGGCCTGGGCCAGCGCCGTGCGGCCCTCCCGCACCAGCATGGCGTCCAGCCGTTCGCGCAAGCTGTGCAGGTGCAGGACGTCGGAGGCGGCATAGGCGAGCTGCGGCTCGCTGAGGCTATCCGCACCCCAGTCGCTCGATTGCTGCTGCTTGGACAGATCGACGTTGAGCACCTCGCGGACGAGGTCCTTGAGGCCGTGGCGGTCGGTGTAGGTGCGGGTCAGCCGCGAGGCGATCTTGGTGCAGTAGAGCGGCGTCGTCATCACGCCGAAGGCCTCGTACAGCACGGCAATGTCGAACCGGGCGAAATGGAAGATCTTCGTCACGGAGGGATTGGCGAGCAGCGCCTTCAGGTTCGGCGCATCGGTGTGCCCCTTGGGGATCTGAACCACGTCGGCGCTGCCGTCGCCCGGCGAGAGTTGCACGACGCAGAGCCGGTCGCGATGCGGGTTCAGGCCCATGGTCTCGGTGTCGATCGCGACCGAGGAGGTGTAGCGGGACAGGTCCGGCAGATCGCCGCGATGCAGGCGTACGGTCATGGCGTTTCAAACCTCAGTCGAATCGATGCAACGCTTGCAGGCTAATGCCGGGAACGGGAACTGGCGAGGGTCGGCCGGGCAAGGAAAGTCCAGGCCGGCGGCTGCTCCCTCGATCCCACTCGCGATGTATCCGCCGGCGGGTTTCCACGCAAGCGGATCTCAATGGCGGCGAAGGGTGCGAAAATCGACCAGTAGAACCCAGAAGCACACGAGCGCCGAGACGAGTTGAACGAAGGTGCCCTCGATCACGCCGCCCGAGATCGTCGTTGAGGTCGGAATGAGGATTGCGGCGGTCAGGAAGGCCATCATGGCCATGGGCGAAAGATCGACGATGAGAACGGCGGCATAGACCGCCAATTCGTAGAAGGCATATTCCTTGAGCCGGGGCGAGCAGAGATAGAGCGCATACATTGCGAGGACGGTGATACGCGCCGCCACGCGAGGATGATCGATGAGCCATTGATCCAGCCTCTTCGGTAGCCCGCCGATATCAGGCGACGTCTGATCCCGAATGATGGGCAATACAGACCAGGCGAATGGCGCCAGGACAGCCGCGGCCGCCACGAGTCCGTAGATGGCGAAAACAATCGGCTTGTTGTCGGCCAAGCCAAAATGTTCTGCGAGACCGAGGCCGAAGATCAACAACGAAGGATTCGTCTCCTTCAGCAGCGCGACGGAATGTTGTCCGGGAATCTGACCGGTGATTGCGTTCAGCCAGCTCGGGAAAAGGTCAGCGTAGAACACCCTCGAAATGACGATCGGCAGCATGAACATGCCGAACGCGACGGCGATCAGGGTGAGCTTGCGCGCCCGGGTCAGTGGCAGGAAGTAGAGCGCGGCCAGGACGGGAAAAAAGACCAGCTTGAACGATGTCAGCAGCCCGAGCACGGCCGCACCGGCGAGGCGCAGCGCGAAGCTTTTTACGTCGTCCTCTTCGAGGCGGCTGTGATCGAGCAGCAGCGCCAGCGCGACGGCCGTCAAGAAGCCGGCGAACAGCGCAAAGTTGCCGGAAGCCCACACCCATTCAAAGCCGACGAACGCTCCAAAGGCACAGAGAACCCTGAGAAGCGCATCGCGCGCGTCCGGACGAGTCGCGCGAAGTCCGGGCAGCAGAAGTCCGCCCAAGACGGCGAGGATGAGATAGACGACCCTGTAGTAGTCACGAAGGCCTGCCGAGCACAGCGGCCGGAAAACATCCAACGTCACCGGCAGATAGGGGTAGGAAAATTTCGTGTCTTTCAAATTCTTGACGAAGTAGGGATCAAGCCCCTCGACATAGGCATCGACGGCCGCGCAGTTCACACGAACGTCCCACCCGAATCTTATGCTCGTATGGCTGTCGACGACAAAGCTCGCAAGCACCAGCATTGCCATGAGCACGGCAAAGCCTGTCGATCTTGTGTTCGGCAACCGGCCAACGGTGTCCCCGATAGACGTCACGGCCAGCTGACCTTTCGTGCCCGACATTGCCATTGAATTCGGCCGCACCACTTCGTCACGCGTATCCTCGCAGCACGGAAGGATAGGGGAGTTTCACCGGCCATCGTCATCAGATCGCAGCCAGCATGATGCAGATCATCGCCATCACGGTGATGCGGCTGGCGTTGTCCCTGAAGGTGTAGAGGATCGGGTCATCAGGCATCTCGCGGCGATGAGCCATCATCAGGGCGCGGCCGAACCAGTAGAGCAGCAGCGGGTTGAGCAGCCACAGCATCCAGGGGCGGCTGTAGAGCTGTGTCACCGCCGAGGACGAGACGTAGAGCGAGAACACGATCACCGCGTTCATGCCGCTCGCTGCCGCCATCGCGGCGATGACCTGGATGTCGCCGATCCTGTAGTCGCGGTTGGCGGGATCGGAAAGGCCGGCGCCCTGCCGCAGCGTCAGCTCGCTGAAACGCTTGATGAGAGCAAGCGAAGTGAACACGAACAGCGAGAACATCAGCAGCCATTCGGACAGCACCACGCCGACACCGACGGCGCCGGCGACGATGCGCAGCGTATAGAGGCCGGCGAGCGTGACGACGTCGAGCAGCATCTTCCGCTTGAGCAGCAGCGAGTAGGCGATCGTGGTCGCAAGATACGCGGCCAGCACGGCGGTGAAGACGCCGGAGATGCAGAGGCTTGCGGCGAAGGCGCCGAGCCACAGCAAGGGAATCGCGAGAAGCGCGGAGGCGATCGGCAGATCGCCGGCCGCAAGCGCCCGGTGCCGCTTGGTCGGATGCTGACGGTCGGCCGCAAGATCCAGGAGATCGTTCATCAGATAGGCGCCCGACGCGCAGGCCGAGAACGCCAGGAACGCCAGCAGCGCCGCGCCCAGCGACGACAGGCTCATGTGATGCGCCGTGACCAGGGGCACGAAGACCAGCGTATTCTTGGCGTATTGATAGACGCGGAGCGCGTTCGCCCAAACCTTCAGGCCGACCTTGCGATCGGCATCCGGGGCAGCGCGATTGCCGACATAGTCGAAGGCGTCGAGATCGGCGGTCGCGATCACCCCGTCGAAGCCGAGATGCGCCGCGATGGCCTCGGCATGGTGGCGCAGGCGGGAGGTGGCGACAAAAACCTTGCGGCCCTGCGCGCGCGCTGCGAGCGCCGGGTTCAGGACGTCCTGCTCGTAGGGAAGGCTGGCATAGTCGAGCCTGGCGTCGCGGGCGAGGTGCAGGAGCCTGTCCCTGCGCCAGCTCCCGGCGGCGCGCAGGCGGCCGAGCATGTGCCCGGGCTCGCAAAGCAGCGCCTCCAGCAACAGATCCGAGCGCAGCAGCGTCCCTTCGAGCTCAACGACCAGCGCGCGCGGAGCGGCCGCCGGGACCGGTTGCGGCTCCAGTTCAAGGAGATCGTGCTGCCATTGGGGCTGCTCCATTCGAATACGCGCTCTCAACTAGCTGGCATGGCCGGCCAGCGGCCGGGGAGCAGGGAAATGGACGACAAAAACCGTAATTCCCAAACGCTAAGGGCGGCTTAATCGGATTGGAGACGCCGGGTGGGATTCCGCGGGATCAGGAACTGGCCGAACCGATTCGGTGCCGAGCAGCCCATTCGGACCAATGGCAGCGCCAGGCCTCGATTCGGCCGTCACATCGGGAGCTACCGAGAAAAATGGTGCCCAGGAAAGGACTCGAACCTTCACGGCCGTGAAGCCACTGGCACCTGAAGCCAGCGCGTCTACCAATTCCGCCACCTGGGCATGCCGGTTAGGCACGGGGGCGGTTACTACGGATCGATGACGCGCTTGTCAAATCGAACGTGACCAGCCGATTGCGCATCGCAAACCGGCCCGATACAAGCCTGCCTCAGGCACAGCCTTCGGCAGGAACGGACCCCCATGGCATCGAATCTCGACACCCTCGTCACGGTTTTCGGCGGATCGGGGTTTTTGGGCAGAAACGTCGTCAGGGCGCTCTGCAAGCGCGACTACCGGGTCCGGGTCGCGGTCCGGCGGCCGGAGCTCGCCGGCTTTCTCCAGCCCTCGGGCAAGGTCGGGCAGGTCCATACCGTGCAGGCCAATCTGCGCTACCCGGCCTCGGTCGAGGCCGCGCTGCGTGATTCGCACATCGTGATCAACCTTGTCGGCATCCTCGCCGAGAGCGGCGGCCAGACCTTCGATGCCGTCCAGGCCAAGGGCGCCGAGACCGTCGCCAGGGCCGCGGCGGCTGCCGGCGCCAGGCTGGTGCATGTCTCCGCGATCGGTGCCGACGAGCAGTCGGCCTCGCACTATGCCCGCGCCAAGGCGGCCGGCGAGCAGGCCGTGCTGGCAGCCGTGCCTTCGGCCACGATTTTCCGTCCCTCGGTGATGTTCGGCCCCGAGGACCAGTTCACGAACCGCTTTGCGGCGCTGGCGCGGATGGCGCCGGTGCTGCCGCTGATCGCCGGCGAGACGAAGATGCAGCCGGTCTATGTCGGCGACGTCGCCACCGCGATCGCGGACGCCGTCGATGGCACGGCCAAGGCGGGCGCGACCTACGAGCTCGGCGGCCCCGAAGTCCTGACCATGCGCGAGATCATCGAGACCATCCTGGCGATCACCGATCGCAAGCGGATGCTGGTGCCGCTGCCGTTCGGCCTCGCCCGCCTCCAGGCGACCTTCCTGCAATTCGCGCCGGGTGCGTTCAAGCTGACGCCGGACCAGGTGACGCTGCTCGAGAAGGACAATGTGGTCTCGGATGCCGCGAAGGCGGCCGGGCTGACGCTGGAAGGCCTCGGCATCACGGCGGATTCGCTGGAAGGGATCGCCCCGCAATATCTCTGGCGCTTCCGCCCGGCCGGGCAGTTCCAGCGCAAGAACGGCGTAGCTTAGCCGCCATCCAAAAACTGCGAAAACAACCCCATGCGAGGTAGGGGGCTCGGCGTCCTGTAGGTGGCAGGGTGGTCGCGAGCACCACAAGCGACCGTCATGCCCGGGCTTGTCCCGGGCATCCACGTTCTTTGTGCCGCGGGGCAAGGCGTGGATGGCCGGGACAAGCCCGGCCATGACGGTGTGGAAGGTTCAAAACTTCAGCTTCTTGAACACGGCTTCGGGCAGCGCCTTGATGATGAGCATCACGAGGCGCCATTTGCCGCTGACATAGACGACGTCGGTCCGGCGCTCGACAGCGCCAAAGATGGCATCGCCGACGACTTGTGCCTCCACGGTCAACGGGCCGATCAGCTTCATGCCCTCGGTCATCTTGGTGCGGACGAAGCCCGGCTTGACGGTGACGACGTGAACGCCGCCACGGCTGGCGCGGGCGCGCAGGCCCGACAGGTACGCGGAAAACCCGGCCTTCGCGGAGCCGTAGACGTAGTTCGAGGCACGGCCGCGGTCGCCGGCGACCGAGGACACGCCGACGATGGAACCACTGCCGCGCGCCAGAAATTTTTCGGCGAACAGGCCGAGGATCAGCGCGGGGCCTTCGTAGTTCGAGCGCATGATCGTCGTGGCGTGATCGAGATCGCGCTGTGCCGTCTCCTGCGCGCCCAACAGGCCGACGATCGAGATGACGACATCGGGCATCGCGGCAAGACCTGCCACGAAGCCGTCGAACGATGCGGTATCCAGCACGTCGAAGCGATGCGTGCTGGCGCTGATGCCATGGCGCGCGTGCAGGTCGGCGGCATCCGGCTCCAGCGCCGTGGCATCGCGGCCCGCGAGCTGAACATCCCAGCCGGCCTTGGCGAAGCTGCGCGCGGTGGCGCGTCCGATATCGGAGCTGCCCCCTAACACCAGCACGATCTTGCGAGTAGTCACGGCCGCACCTCATCGAACAGACGCTGCGAAAGCTTTGAGCGGATTTTTCCGGTCGGATCGAGCGATGCCCGGATCTCCTTGAAGCGTTGCAGGGCCGGATAGCCGGCCTCAAACGTTGCGCGCGACTGGCGCGCGTCCTTCGCGAGATACAGGCGGCCGCCGGCGGCGACGACGAGACAGTCGATCTCGTCGAGGAAATTCATGATGTCTCCGGTCGCGGCGAAATCCAGCGCCAGCGTGTAGCCAGGCATCGGAAACGACATCAGGCCGTCGCCCGGCCCAAGCTTCTTGAGCACGGCAAGGAACGAGGCATCGCCGCGCCGCGAGACGCGATCGAGGATGTCGCCGAGCACGGCAAGCGCACCGTCCCGCGGGATCACGCATTGATGCTGGAGGAAGCCGCGACGCCCGTAGATGCGATTCCAGGCACTGATGCTGTCGAGCGGAAAGAAGTAGGGAAAGATCGAGACCAGGCGGCTGCCGCCGGCGCGCCGCGCACCCATGCGGTAATAGAGCTCGTTGAAGGCGCGAACCGAATAGCGGTTCAGTGTCATCGACGGAAGATCGATGGGCACGTTGAGCCGCGGATCCTGCCCGCGGGGGAATGCATCCGCACCGTGCGGAACCTCGCTCGCGCCGGCATGCTCACCGAGATAGATCAGCGAGCGGCCAAGGCTGCTGCCCGTCGCAACGCAATCGATCCACGCCACCGAATAGGTCGCGGAGTCGCCGGCATCGAGCGCGCGAATCGCTGCATGCAGATCGGATGTCGAGATCACCCGCTCGCGAATCCAGCTGGTCTCGACCGGTCGGAGCCGCAGCGTCGCCTCGAGAATCATACCGGTCAGGCCCATGCCGCCGATCGTGGCGAGAAAGACATCTGGATTTTTCTCGCGCGACACCTCGATGGTCTCGCCCGCACCGGTCGCTAGCTGAATACTGTCGACATAGCGGCCGAAGCCGCCCTCGCAATGATGGTTCTTGCCGTGCACGTCGGCAGCGATGGCGCCGCCGACCGACACGAAGCGGGTGCCCGGCACGACGTAAGGCAGAAAGCCGCGCGGGCCAAAGGTGTCGATCATGTCAGACAGCAGCACGCCGGCCTCGAGGCGGACACGTCCGCTCGCCGGATCGAACGACCTGACCCGGTCGAAGGCGGTCATGGCGATGGTCTGGCTGGCGCCGATGCCGGCATCGCCATAGGCGCGGCCATTGCCCCGCGCGATGCCGCCGGAGGTCGCGGCGATGGCATCGCCGACCGCACCGAACGATCGCGGCGTCAGGAGGTCGGTATCGACGACCGGGAAACGTCCCCAGCCGCTGACGAGGGTCATAGTTCAGCTCCTGTGCCGCGCGCGCCGCCCGGCTCTGGAAACTGCCTACCAATCAAAAGCTTATTTTGCGTTGAAAGCGTGAGCGAGATTGCCGCGGCCGGGTCGCTCTGCGTGGTCCGGATGGAGCGCGGCGTCGTCCGGGAGCATGCCCCAAGCGATGCCGGCCCGGATTACGCTTTTGCTCCATCCGGGCAACGGGTCATAAGCCTACCGCCCCAGCGCCAGCGCGATCAGGCCGAGCGAGCCGACGATGACGCGCCACCAGGCGAACAGCGTAAAGCCGTGGCGCGTGACGTATTCGAGGAAGGTCTTCACCACGATGATCGCGGTGACGAACGACACCACGAAGCCGATCGCAACGATGCCCATGTGATCCATCGTCATCTCGGAACGGTTCTTGTAGAAGTCATAGGCGAACGCGCCGATCATGGTGGGGATGGCGAGGAAGAACGAGAATTCGGCCGCCGCGCGCTTGTCCGCCCCGAGCAGCATCGCGGCGACGATGCTGGCGCCCGAGCGCGACACGCCCGGAATCATCGCCAGGCATTGCGCGATGCCGATCAACAGATAGGTCAGAAGCGGAAACCGCGTCGCATCATGCTCGCGCGGCTTGAGATCGAGCTGATCGACCCAGAGCAGGATGGCACCGCCGACGATCAGCGTGAAGCATACCACCCAGGGATTGAAGAGCATGCTCTTGATGTATTTGCCGGCAACGAGGCCGACGATGACGGCCGGCAAGAACGCGACCAGCACGCCGATCACGAAGCGGCGCGCATAGGCATCGCCCGAGAACATGCCGATCGCGACATCCCACAATTTCTTGAAGTAGAGGCCGACGATCGCAAGGATCGCGCCGAGCTGGATCAGAACGGTAAAGGAGTCCCAGAAAGCGCCCTCACCAAGACCGAAGAACCGTTCGGCGAGCAGCAGGTGTCCGGTCGAGGAAACGGGGAGGAACTCGGTCACACCCTCGATGATGCCGAGGATCACTGCCCGTATTGCGTCTGACATATTTACGGTCCATTTCGGCTGGAAAAGCGGGGCTCTTCTCGCCTATTCGTCCCTCTGCCGCAATCGCTAAATGCGAGTTACACGGGGTTGCCTCGCGGTTTTGAAGGACTAGTGTGGCGCCGAACAAACATTGATGGATTCTTAATCACCCCCGACATAATCAAAAGCATGTTCACTCTGTTTCATCATCCGTTCTGTCCGCATTCGCGCTTCATTCGCCTGATCATCGGCGAGTACGGGCTCGACCTGAAGCTGGTGGAAGAGCGCGTCTGGGAACGGCGCGAGGCCTTTCTGACGCTCAATCCGGCGGGCACTACCCCGGTGCTGGCGACCGAGGAACAGCCATCCGTTCCTGGCGCCGCGATCATCGCCGAATATATCGACGAGGCCCATGGCGCCGCGATGGGCCTCAAGCGGCTGATGCCGGAAACAATTGCCGAGCGTATCGAGGTTCGGCGGCTGATGGCCTGGTTCAACGAGAAATTCTTCGAGGAAGTCTCGCATCCGCTCGTCACCGAACGCATCTACAAACGTTTCATGAGCGAGGAGAATGGCGGCGGTCCGCCCTCGGCAGACGTGATGCGCGCCGCCAAGGCCAATGTGCGCTATCATCTGGCCTATA
This sequence comes from Bradyrhizobium sp. UFLA05-89, assembly GCF_059803475.1. Taxonomy (NCBI): domain Bacteria; kingdom Pseudomonadati; phylum Pseudomonadota; class Alphaproteobacteria; order Hyphomicrobiales; family Nitrobacteraceae; genus Bradyrhizobium; species Bradyrhizobium sp. UFLA05-89. The sequence goes on from NZ_JBANBA010000099.1 coordinate 15,466, forward strand.
TCGGCTGGCTGGCGCAGACGCGAAACTTCCTCGCCGGCGACCGGCCGACCTATGCGGATCTCGCCGCCGCGGCACATCTTTCGGCGATCGACTATCTGGGCGACGTGCCATGGAGCGAGGACGACGCAGCAAAGGCGTGGTACGCGCGGGTCAAATCCCGCCCGTCATTCCGCCCGCTGCTGAGCGAATGGCTGGCCGGCGTGCCGGCGTCGCGGACCTACGTGGACCTGGATTTCTGACCGAACCCGATCTCTCTGACCTGAAGACGGCGCTGGCGCGCGAAGCGCAAGCGCTGGGCTTCGACTGCATCGGCGTCAGCGCGCCCGGTGCTATCGAAGGTGCCGGCCAACACTTCCTCGAGTTCATCGCGTCCGGTGCCCATGGCGACATGGAGTGGCTTGCGGCGCAGCCGGAGCGTCGCGTCGATCCGCGCGGTCTCTGGAGCGACGTGCGCTCCGTGATCATGCTCGGTGTCAATTACGGCCCCGATCAGGATCCGCTGGAGATCCTGAAGCAGCGCTCTCGCGCCGCGATCTCGGTGTATGCGCAAGGCGACGACTATCACGACCTGATCAAGAAGCGGTTGAAGGCGCTGGCGCGCTGGCTGGTCGCGACGGCGCCTTGCGAGGTCAAGGTATTCGTCGACACCGCCGCCGTGATGGAGAAGCCCTTGGCGCAGGCTGCGCGTCTCGGCTGGCAGGGCAAGCACACCAACCTCGTCTCGCGCGAGTTCGGCTCCTGGCTGTTTCTCGGCGCGATCTACACCACGCTCGATTTGCCGCGCGATGAGAGCGAGATCGATCATTGCGGCACATGCCGTGCGTGCCTCGACATCTGCCCGACTGCGGCATTCCCCGCACCCTACAAGCTCGATGCGCGGCGCTGCATCTCCTATCTGACGATCGAGAACAAGGGACCGATCCCGCACGAATTCCGTAAGGCGCTGGGCAATCGCATCTATGGCTGCGACGACTGCCTCGCCGCCTGCCCCTGGAACAAGTTCGCCAGAGAGGGCCGCGAGGCAAAGCTCGCCGCTCGCGAGGCGCTGCGCGCGCCTTGTCTGGCCGAGCTCGCGCGGCTCGACGATGCGGCGTTTCGTGAGCTATTCACGAAGTCACCCGTGAAGCGCATCGGCCGCAACCGCTTCCTGCGCAACGTGCTGATCGCGATCGGCAACTCCGGCGATGTGACATTGGCGGAGGAGGCGCGGCGGTTGCTGGACGATGCAAGCCCGCTGGTGCGAGGGGCCGCGGTGTGGGCGCTGGGACAGTTGATGGCGCGCGAGCAGTTTGCGGCGGTGAAGGCAAGCGCACTCATCGACGAGGGCGACGACAGCGTACGTGAGGAATGGCAAGCTGCTTCCTAACCCTCCGCTGTCATACCCCGCGAAAGCGGGGTATCCAGTACGCCGCGGCTTCTCCGTATTCGTCACTGCCTCTGGAATACTGGATCACCCGCTTTCGCGGGTGATGACAGCGGAGAATGAGGAGAACACGCACCGCTCCTGACCACGAAGCACCACCCTTGATTTCCCCACGCGTTCCTTCAAGCTCGCGCGTCATGACGAACACGCCCTTCTTCACGCGCACCGGCGACACATTCCATCCGACGGAAGTTGCCAACGGTCCCTGGGATCCGAAGTCGCTGCACGGGCGCGTCATCGTCGGCCTGCTCGCCTTCGGCATCGAGGAGCGCCATTGCGGTCCCGAGTTCGTGCCGGCGCGGCTGACGGTCGACATGTTTCGCCTGCCGACGATCGACAAGCCGATCGAGATCACCACGCGGCTCGTCCGCGACGGCCTGCGCATCCGCGTGGTCGAAGCTGATTTTGTCTCCGGCGGCGTCAGCATGGCGCGCGCCTCGTGCCAGCTCCTGCGCCGGACGCAAAATCCGGACGGCAACATCTGGTCGCCGCCGAACTGGGATGCACCCAAGCCTGCCGGGATTCCGCCGCCGACCGATCCGCGCCTCGGCATGCACGGCAAATGGACGACGCGCCCGATCGTCGGCCATATGGGCTCGCTCGGTCCGCGCCGACTCTGGATGAGCGAGGTGCGCGAGCTGGTCGACGGCTTTGCGCTGACGCCGTTCACGCGCGTCGCGGTGGCTGCGGATTTCGCCAGTCCCTTCGCCAATGCCGGCGATCAGGGGCTCGCCTTCATCAACGGCGACGTCACCGTGTATCTGCATCGCCTGCCGGTGACGGAATGGATCGGCTTCGAGGTGGTGAACCACCACTCCGCCGAGGGCATCGCGATCGGCGAATGCTGGCTCTATGACGAGCAGGGGCCGATCGGCACCTCGACGGTGGCCGCACTGGCACAGCGCAAGCCGATGCCGAATCCGTCGAAGCGGTAGAGGGCACGCTGCTGCGCTCCCTCCCCCCTTGCGGAGCAGGGAATGAGGGAGTGGCGCTGCCCTCACATAGGGAAGTCGCGCCCCGGAATGTAGAGACTCACGCCAGATGCCGCTTCATCTCCGGCAGCGCCTTCAGCGACGCGCCCTGCTTGGCGATGATTTTCGCGATGCGCTCCGGCGCGAAATTCAGGTCGACGAGGGCCGGCGCGGTGTTGGCGACCTCGTGATACTCCGCGATCCTGTCGTCCCTGAGCTTCATGATCGCGACGCCCTCGAACATGGCGCGCGCTCCCTTCGCCTCCGGCAACGTCGAGCGATAGCTGAAGGTGTAGCGGGCATAGAGCATCGTGCCGTCGGACACCGGCTCGTGCATGTCCCAGCGGAAATCGGTTGCCGTGCGATAGAACCAGTCTTCGATCATCTCGGCGATTTTGGCGCGGCCTGCGAAGGCGCCGTAGAACACGTCGTGATACACGCCGTCTTCGGTGAAGAGAGCGGCAAAAGCCTTGCCGTTGCGCTGCTCGACCGCGTCGCAGAACGCGCGCAGCATTGCGGTGATGGTCATCGGCCTCTCCTCCCTTCTCCGTCATCCCCGCGAAGGCGGGGCATCCAGTACGCCGCGGCCTCTCGGTTCAATCGCAGGCTTCTCGGAGTACTGGATCACCCGCTTTCGCTTTCGCGGGTGATGACGCTGTTAGACTTGGAAACACCTCACCCGATCTCTGCGACTGCGGCAAGGATGCGCGCGATGTCCTGCGGGCGCGACAGGCGGTGATCGCCGTCCTGGATCAGCGTCAGCACGACATCGTCGGCCGGCAGGCGGTGCGTCAGTGCGAAGGCATGTTGCCACGGCACGTCCGGGTCCTTGGCGCCCTGCAGGATGCGCACGGGACAGCCGACATCGATGGCGCTGCCGAGCACGCGATGGTTGCGGCCCTCCTCGATCAGGTTCCGCGTGATCGGATAGGGCGAGCCGTCACCGTATTCGGACGGCCTGAGCCAGAGACCCCTGGTCTCGATCTCCTGTTTCACGTCGGCCGGGAAATTCTTCCACATTAGCTCTTCGGTGAAATCAGGCGCCGGTGCGATCAACACCAGCCCCGCCAGCGATGCCTTGCCGCCGCGCTTCCTGATCTCGCGTGCGAGCAGCAGCGCCATCCAGCCGCCCATGGAGGAACCGATCAGAACTTGCGGCCCCGCGCAGAAGCGCTCGAACACCGCGACGCTTTCCTCGAGCCACCGTCCGATGGTGCCGTCGGCAAAATCGCCGCCGGATTCGCCATGGCCGGAATAGTCGAACCGGACCGAGGCGCGGCCATGCGCCGCCGCCCAATCGTCCAGCGCCACCGCCTTGGTGCCCTGCATGTCCGACTTGAAACCGCCGAGCCAGAACAGCCCTGGTTCCTTCCCTGGCCCCTTCCCCGACCGGGTGCGGACCGCGATCTTCCGTGGCGATGGGCCCTCGCCCACATCGATGAAGGTGGGAGCCTCGTTGGCAGTCGAATTCGTCATGGAACGTTTACTCTTGCTGTGCGGTTTGAGCTGACCGGTGCTCCCGCAACACGCCGGGATCGGCCTTTGGGACGCTTGCGGAACTGGGACAAGGTGTCTATGTCGAGCGGCGTGCGGATGGGCGTGACCAAAATGCCTCGCATTTGAGGGTTTTTCGGGCGTGGCAGGTGTGACTTGCTTGCCCGCAGACGCATCTTCCTTCAGACTACCCGCTTCGTTCACAACTTTGGAGAACCAACATTCGTCGTCCCAATAGAGCCCCGGCCCCTGCCGCCAAAGACGGGCCGCGCATCAATGATGATATTCGCAACGCGCAGATCCAGCTCATCGACCAGACCGGTGACAACAAAGGCACGGTCGAGACGATGATGGCCATCAAGATGGCCCAGGAAGCCGGCATGGATCTCGTGGAGATTTCGCCGAATACCAGCCCTCCCGTCTGCAAGATTATGGACTACGGGAAGTACAAGTATTCCGCCCAAAAAAAGGCCGCTGAAGCCCGCAAGCGCCAGAAGACCGTCGAGATCAAGGAGATCAAGCTCCGGCCGATGATCGACGATCACGATTACGACGTGAAGATGCGCGCGATGCAGCGGTTCTTCGAAGAGGGCGACAAGGTCAAGATCACGCTGCGCTATCGCGGCCGCGAAATGGCGCACCAGGAGATCGGCACCAAGCTTTTGGACAAGATCAAGAGCGACGTCGCCGAGCTCGCCAAGGTCGAGCAGGACGCCAGGTTCGAGGGCCGCCAGGTCGTCATGGTGCTGGCGCCGCGCTGAACCGGATTTAGCTCTTATGAGGTCAACGGCCCGTCAGCCATCTGGCGGGCCGTTTTGTTTTTCTGCGATCCACCCTTCGAGACGCCGTCTCGGCGACAGCTCACGTCCGCGTCGCCTGCCAAGTGCCGCTACAGCGGTCGCCGGAGATGATCCCATTCCAGGAGCCCGCACCGCCCCTACCTGCAAGCCGGCCGCCGCCGCTGGCATGGGAGGCGCCGACCGAGACCTGGACCGCAACGGAACCGGCGCGGTTGACCCTGCCGGACACTCGGCCGCCGCCGGCCGAGGTCACGCGGCCGCCAGTCACCGTGAACGGGACCATGTAGCCGGAGCTGCAATTGCCACGCGTGGTGGCGAAGGTGACGTTCCAGACCCCGTCATAGCCGCCAAGCCGGGCATGGGCAGTGGACGGCAGGACGGCAGCGCCGATCATGGCGAGAAGCGCGAGGGTGCCAAGGCGCGGAAGAACGCGAGACGAAAGCGACTGCGAAAAATGGGCCATTTTGGTCGGCCTCCAGACGGCAAGGCATGACAATAAGAGTGGCAACGTCAAATAGTCGGCGAGCCCGTTTCCGCGGTTCATCATTGCCAATTGGCCTCGTCTCTGCCATAAGCCCAGCCTTCATCGCCCGGCTGATTTAAGGGCTGCCGTGGCGATGCCCGTGCGGGTTTCGCGCTAGTTCGTAAAAACCTGAGCACAATCAACGCTCTAACGAGCATTTTTGACGGCCAGCCGCCTTCGCGGGCGGTATCCTGTTGTGGCCAGTAGGAGAGCCAAATGCCCAAGTTGAAGACCAAGTCGGGCGCTAAAAAGCGCTTCAAGGTGACTGCTACCGGCAAAGTGATGCACGCCCAGCGCGGCAAGCGTCACGGCATGATCAAGCGGACGAAGAAGCAGATCCGTCAGCTCCGCGGCACCCGCGTGCTGTTCAAGACCGACGGCGACAACGTCAAGAAGTACTTCTTGCCGAACGCCTGATCGCGTCCACGATCAATTCAGCCGAGCCGCGACTGTCCGCGGCGTTCCGAAACCAAAGTCATCTCTGAAGGATTTTTGTCATGTCTCGCGTCAAACGCGGTGTGACCGCCCACGCCAAGCACAAGAAAGTCTACAAGGCCGCCAAGGGTTTTTATGGCCGCCGCAAGAACACGATCCGCGCCGCCAAGCCGGCCGTCGAGAAGGCCGCGCAGTACGCCTTCCGCGACCGCAAGCGCAAGAAGCGCACCTTCCGCGCGCTCTGGATCCAGCGCATCAACGCTGCCGTCCGTCCGTTCGGCCTGACCTACAGCCGATTTATCGACGGCATGGCGAAGTCCGGAATCACCGTGGACCGCAAGGTGCTGTCGGATCTCGCGATCAGCGAGCCCGCCGCGTTCCAGGCGATCGCCGAGAAGGCCAAGGCCGCCCTTGCGGCGTAATGCGGCAACTGCCGCGCTGACGGCGTAAGCCGTCGTCCACTGTGCTCTGCGCAGCTTTCAGCTTGTGATGGCCCGGACAGAGGCGCGTTGTCGCGCTTTGGGTCCCGGCCGTCATCTCTCGCGCAAGCACACTTCTCAGACGTGGATGCCCGGCGAAACGCCGGGTGTGACGGGCTAGGAGCATCGGCTGAGCATCCTGGCCAAAAGGGATTGCCATGACCGATCTTACCAGCACCGATCTTGCCAACCTCGAATCCCAGATCATCGCCGATGTCGCGGCCGCCAACGATGAGGCCGCTCTCGAAGCCGTCCGCGTCGCTGCGCTCGGCAAGAAGGGTTCGATCTCCGCGCTGCTTGCCACGCTCGGAAAAATGTCGCCCGATGAGCGCAAGACGCAAGGCGCGGCGATCAACCAGGCCAAGGACAAGGTCGGCCAGGCGCTCGCCGCCCGGCGCGAGGTCCTGAAGTCGGCGGCGCTCGATGCACGGCTTGCCGCCGAGACCATCGACGTCACCCTGCCGCTGCGCGAGCCTGCGACTGAGGCCGGCCGCATCCACCCGCTGAGCCAGGTCTGGGACGAGCTGACCACGATCTTCGCCGACATGGGCTTTTCGGTCGCCGAAGGTCCCGATGTCGAGACCGACGACTACAACTTCACGAAGCTGAACTTCCCGGTCGGCCATCCGGCGCGCGAGATGCACGACACCTTCTTCTTCCATCCGAAGGAGGACGGCTCACGCATGCTGCTTCGCACCCACACCTCGCCGGTGCAGGTACGCACCATGCTGAGCCAGAAGCCGCCGATCCGCGTGATCTGCCCCGGCCGCACCTACCGCATCGATTCGGATGCGACCCACACGCCGCAGTTCCACCAGGTCGAAGGGCTGGTGATCGACAAGAGCTCGCATCTTGGCCACCTCAAATGGATCCTGCACGAGTTCTGCAAGGCGTTCTTCGAGGTCGATCACATCAACATGCGCTTCCGCCCGTCGTTCTTCCCGTTCACGGAGCCGTCGCTGGAAGTCGACATCCAGTGCCGCCGCGACAAGGGCGAGATCCGCTTCGGCGAGGGCGAGGACTGGCTGGAGATTTTGGGCTGCGGCATGGTGCACCCGAACGTGCTGCGCGCCTGCGGCATCGATCCCGACGAGTACCAGGGCTTTGCCTGGGGCATGGGCATCGACCGCATCGCCATGCTGAAATACGGCATCGCCGATCTGCGCCAGCTGTTCGACAGCGACGTCCGCTGGCTGTCCCACTACGGCTTCAAGCCGCTCGAGGTGCCGACCTTGGCGGGAGGGCTGAGCACGTGATGCTTGCGTGTTCATATGGGCTCACGAAGACTCTCACCGTTCCCGTCGTGGAGAGAGCCCTCTCCCTGCCCCTCCCCCGCAAGCGGGGGAGGGAATGGATAGACCGCGCTTGCAACGTCGATCTCATGGATACGTATTCTCTGCCCGCTCAACAGGTCGGACTCCCTCCCCCGCTTGCGGGGGAGGGCTGGGGTGAGGGTTGCTCCACGGTGGGGTTGCCGATGGTTGATCCTGAACACCCGGACTGGAAGATATCGGCCAAGCTGCGCGCAAATGCTCGCGCGCTGAGGCGCAACTCGACCGATGCCAAGCGGATCCTCTGGTCGGAGCTGCGCGCTGGCCGATTGAATGGCGCAAGCTTCCGACGTCAGGTGCCGATCGAACGCTCCGTCGCCGATTTCATCTGCCATGCGGCCAAGCTCGTCATCGAGCTCGATGGCGGCCAGCATTTCTCCGATGAAGGAGAACGTGCTGACGCGCGCCGCTCGGTGGTCATCGAAGCCAAAGGCTTCAAGGTGCTCCGCTTCAGCAATCACGATGTGATGACAAATCGCGGCGGCGTTCTCTCAACAATCGCGACTACCATCGCGGAGAGAGCCCCCACCCCCACCCTCCCCCGCAAGCGGGAGAGGGAGCAGACCGTTCCCGTGGAGAAAAACCAGCCATGAAATTCACTCTCTCCTGGCTGAAGGATCATCTCGACACCGACGAGACGCTCGACAAGCTCGCCGAGAAGCTCACCATGATCGGGCTCGAGGTCGAGAACATCGAGGACAAGGCGAAGGCGCTGAAGCCCTTTACGATCGCGAAGGTGATTTCCGCCGTGCAGCATCCGAATGCCGACCGCCTGCGCGTCTGCATGGTCGACACGGGTGACGGCGGTGCGCCGGTGCAGGTCGTGTGCGGTGCGCCGAATGCGCGCACCGGGCTCGTCAGCGTGTTCTCGGCCCCCGGCACCTACATTCCCGGCAAGGACATCACGCTCGGCATCGGGACCATCCGCGGCGTCGAGAGCCGCGGCATGCTGTGCTCGGCGGCCGAGCTGCAGATCTCCAATGATCACGACGGCATCATGGAATTGCCGGCGGACGCGCCGATCGGCGCGGGCTATGCCGAATGGGCGGGCCTCGGCGATCCCGTGATCGAGATCAATTTGACGCCGAACCGGCAGGACTGCACCGGCGTGCACGGCATCGCGCGCGACCTTGCCGCCGCCGACATGGGCAAGTTCAAGGACCCCACCATCAGACCCGTGAAGGGCGAATTCCCCTGCCCGGTGAAGGTGACGGTCGAGGACACCTCGCTGTGCCCGGGCTTTGCGCTGCGGCTGGTGCGCGGGGTGAAGAACGGCCCCTCGCCGGAATGGCTGCAGAAGCGGCTGACCGCGATCGGGCTGCGTCCGATCAACGCGCTGGTCGACATCACCAACTTCATGACCTTCGACCGCGCGCGTCCGCTGCACGTGTTCGACGCCAGGAAGGTGACGGGCAATCTCGTCGTGCGCCGCGCGCGCGACGGCGAAACCCTGCTCGCGCTCGACGGCCGCACCTACAATCTCGACTCCAACATCTGCGTGATCGCGGACCAGAACGGCGTTGAATCGCTCGCCGGCATCATGGGCGGCGAAGCCTCGGGCTGCGACGAGAACACCACCGACGTGCTGATCGAATCGGCGCTGTGGAACGAGATCAACATCGCGCAGACCGGCCGCAAGCTCGGCATCAATTCGGACGCGCGCTACCGCTTCGAACGCGGCGTCGATCCGGCCTTCATGGTGCCAGGGCTGGAGCTCGCGACGAAGCTCGTGATGGAGATGTGCGGCGGCGCGCCGTCGGAGACGTTCGTGACCGGCAAGGCCTTCGGCGATGACCGCGTGATCGAGTTCCCGCTGTCCGAGGTCAAGCGTCTCTCGGGCATCGAGGTGCCGCAGGTCGAGATGAAGCGGATTCTCACCCATCTCGGTTTCATGATGGCGGGCGCGGGTCCGACCGTGAAGGTCGCAGTGCCGTCCTGGCGCTCCGACGTGCACGGCAAGGCCGACATCGTCGAGGAGATCATCCGCATCTATGGCGTCGACAAGGTGCCGGAGACGCCGTTCGAGCGCGGCGAGGACGCGCGCAAGCCCGTGCTGACGCCGCTCCAGCTCCGCACGCGTCGCGCCAGGCGCGCGCTCGCGACCCGTGGCATGGTCGAGGCGGTGACGTGGTCGTTCATCGCCAAGCCGGCGGCCGAACTGTTCGGCGGCGGTCAGCGCGAGCTCGAGCTCGCCAACCCGATCGCATCCGATCTCTCCGACATGCGGCCCAGCCTGCTACCAGGCCTGATCGCCGCGGCGCAGGCCAATGCCGATCGCGGCTTTGGCGATGTCGCGCTGTTCGAGGTCGGCCAGCTCTTCAAAGGTGATCGTCCGCAGGATCAGTTCATGGCGGCGTCGGGCGTTCGTCGCGGCTTTGCATCATCGGAAGGTCTGGGGCGTCACTGGTCCGGCTCTGCCGCAGCCGACGCGCTCGATGCCAAGGCCGATGCGCTGGCGGTGCTAGCTGCGGCCGGCGCGCCGATGCAGGCGCTGCAGATCGTCGCGGGGGGACCAAAATGGCTGCACCCCGGCCGCTCCGGCACGATTCAGATCGGCCCGCAGAACGTGCTCGGCTATTTCGGCGAGATGCACCCACGCGCGCTGGAAGCACTCGGCGCCGACGGCCCCGTGATGGCGTTCGAGGTGATCCTCGACCGCATTCCCGAGGCCAAGAAGAAGCCGACGCGAGCCAAGCCCGTGATCGAGCTGTCGGCGTTCCAGCCGGTCTCGCGCGACTTCGCCTTCATCGTCGATCGCAGCGTGAAAGCTGCTGACATCGTGCGCACCGCGCAGGGCGTCGACAAGAAGCTGATCACCGCCGTGAACGTCTTCGACGTCTATGAGGGCAAGGGCATCGACGACGGCAAGAAGTCGATCGCGATTGCCGTGACGATCCAACCGCGCGAGAAGACGCTGACCGACCAGGAGATCGAGGCGGTTGCGGCGAAGATCGTCGCCGAGGTGACGAAGAAGACCGGCGGCACTCTTCGGGGATGAGTCTTTCCGACTTCCTCCCCAGGGATGTCAGTCTCGCCACTGCGATGGCGCTTTGCGCCGTCGCCTTCGTCTCGAGCACCGCGCGCGGCTTCTCGGGCTTCGGCTCGGCGCTGATCTTCATGCCGCTCGCCAGCAGCGTCGCGCCGCCGCGACTCGTCGCCGCCCTGCTCCTCATCATCGATTTCGTCGCCGCCGCGCCGTTGCTGCCGGATGCCTGGCGCAAGGCCGACCGCAAGGCGACTGCCGTGATCGTGCTGGGCGCGTTGATCGGCGTGCCCATCGGCACCTATTTCCTCAGCGTGCTCGACCCCGTAACGACGCGCTGGATCATCTCCTGCTTCGTCGCGGCGCTGCTGATTCTCCTGCTGTCGGGCTGGCGCTATCGCGGCAAGGATCACGCCTGGCTTTCGGTCGGCATCGGCGGCCTCTCGGGTTTCTGTAGTGGCCTGGCCCAGACCGGCGGCCCGCCGATCGTCGGCCACTGGCTCGGCCGTCCCATCGTGGCGACGGTCGCCCGCGCCAACATCGTGCTGTTCTTCGGCGCCTCGGATCTCTTCTCCATGGCGAGCTACGCAACGAGCGGCCTGATCACGCGCGATGCGCTCCTGCTCTCGCTCGTGGTGGGGCCGGTCTATGCGGCCGGCGTCGCCTTCGGCGCATCATTGTTCGGGCGTGCTAGCGAAAAGGTTTTCCGCGCGATCTGCTACATGCTGATTGCAATGGCCGTCATTTTCGGCCTGCCGGCGCTGGATGGGATTTTACGGTAGCTCTCTTCGCGAGTCGTCCCAGCGAAGGCCGGGACGACGAGCTGAGATTGAGGCGCTTGTCCGGGACGACGTCTAACGTTTTTGCCTCCGCTTCGTCGATTGCGTCGGCACCTCGGCCGGCTCATCCCTGAGCGCGCCGATGCGGCGCAGCGCGGCTTCGGCGGCGCGCTCGCCGCTCTCCCAGGCGCCATCGACGGTGCCCCAGAGCGTGTCGTGCGTGGCTTCGCCGGCGAGATAGATGCAACCGATCGGCTCGGTCAGGATCTTTCGCGAGAGCTGGCCGCCGGGCGCGGAGGCCGACATTGCGCCCATCACGAATGGCGAGGCATTCCAGCGCGTCGCGCTGACCTTCTTGATACCCGCAGTGGCCTCGCTACCGAACAGCTTTGTCAGCCAGTCCCTCGCGAATGCGGCCATCGCCTGCTCGCCCTGCTCCGACAGGTCGCGGCCGAAGGAGCCGCCGACGTCGATCGAGCACAGCGAGGAGCCGCCGATATTGGCGAACAAGAGCGCGGTGCGGGTCGAATTGCTCTGCTCGATCAGGATGTCGTCGCGCGCGAGCCCGAGCGGATTGCCGGGCAGCTGCAACACGATGTGATCGTAGCTGCCGAGGCTGAGCTTTGAGGCTGCGTCGAGCGTGCGCTTGGGGATATCGGGCGCGAACTTGATCGCGCCAGCCGTGAGCACGTTGGTCGAGACGGTGATGATGGCGGCGCGCGCGACGATCTTGCCGGCCGGCGTCTCGACGCTGACGTCGCGATTGCTCCAGAGGATGCGGCTTGCCGGCGTCGACAGCGCAACCGGCGCCTGCTCGCCGAGCTTGGCGATCAGCGTGCCCAGGCCCTGCTTGCAGGCGATCGCTGCGTTGCGGTCCTGCGCACGCGCCTTGTCGATGACCGAGAGCTCCTTGAGGTCCTTGCCGGCGAAATTCGCGCCCAGCAGGAATTCGGCCGTAGCCGCCCAGTCGCCGAGGTCCTTTGGCAGCACCGACGCGCAGGAGGTGTCGAGCTTGCCGCGCGAGGCCTCGTCGATGGCGCGATTGGCGCGCACCAGTGCCGCCAGGAATTCCTCGGTCTCGCCGGCGCGCGCGTTGCGGCGGCCGATGCGCATCTTCTGGCCGGCGGGGGCCGGCGACACGTCGAGCCCGACGCTGCGCGCAAGGCGGATCATCGGGTTGGTGTCGGGGTTGTGCATCCAGCGCGCGCCGCGATCGAATGCGGTATCGAACGTGGTGCTGTCGGTGATGCAGCGGCCGCCGATCTGGCTTGCCGCTTCCACCACCACGACCTTGCGATTGGCCGCCATCACTCGCCGCGCTGCAGCGATGCCCGCCGCGCCGGCCCCGATCACGACGATGTCAGCCTCGCGCGGCAGGGGTGCGGCGGCCGCGCGCAGGGTCGGTGCTACGGCGAACGCCGCCGACGCCGAGAGGAAGCTGCGGCGCGTGATTGTCATGTCATGGTTTCCGGGGACTTGAAGCGAACGGGAACAGCTAGCGAACCTTGCCGTATCTGGCGCAGCGCGGCAACCATCATGGTGAATCAATCGTACTTGATCGCCGTGCGCAATGAACCAAATTGCAACGCGTATCGACCATGATAGAGAAGGGAAAAAGGCAGCCGGAAAAGGCTGCGGGGAGCTCGCAATGGGGACCGTCCTAGACTCAGTCGGCAAGCTGATTGCCGCGTACCTCTCCAAGGAGGTGCCGGGCTACGAGCCGTTCACGCCGAGCGATCCCGAGCATCTTCGCGGCGTCATCCAGCCCGGCGACGTCCTGCTGGTCGAGGGCAACAACCGCATCTCCGGAATCATCAAATATCTCACGCAGTCGACCTGGTCGCATGCCGCGCTTTATGTCGGCCCCGTCGAGGGCGCCGAAGAGTCCGACGGCGAGCAGCACGTGCTGATCGAGGCCAATATCGGCGAAGGCGTCACCTCGGCTCCGCTCTCGAAATATTATCCGTATCACACAAGGCTGTGCCGTCCGGTGGGACTGTCCTACGAGGACCGTACCACCGTCTGCCGCTACGCAATCAACCGCATCGGCTTCGGCTACGACACCAAGAACATCCTGGACCTGATGCGCTTTCTGTTTCCGCTGCCGATCCCGCAGCGTTGGCGGCGGCGCATGATCGCGATTGGCTCGGGCGATCCGACCAAGATCATCTGCTCGGCGCTGATCGCGCAGGCCTTCGATGCCGTGCGCTATCCGATCCTGCCCAAGATCACCAAGGCCGGCAGCCGGCAGGCGCGCCGCGAGATCCTCCATATCCGCGATTCCTCGCTCTACATGCCCCGCGACTTCGACATCTCGCCCTATTTCGAGGTCGTCAAACCCACCATCGTGCACGGCTTCGACTACACAACCCTGCACTGGGCCGACAAGCAGAAGCCGCTCGAGGAGGTAGCGGGCACTTTCAGTGTGTTTCCAGAAACGCTCCGTTCGCCGCCGCTCGTTCCTGAAGCGCTTGACGAAGAAACGCCGGCTGAAGTTCCGGCTCAAGAAGTGAGTGCGGCCAAGGCCGTCACCGCCGCGCGCGTTTCCGTCAGGGAACGCTTTCCGTTTTTGAAGAGCATCGCCATGTATCGCCCAAGGCGCCGCGCGCGGACGCGCGATGTCGCGGCGTAGTGCCAGCCCCGAGGTCGTCCTGGCGAAAGCCTGGGGATGTGTATCTTGGGGACTCGCTGTAGCGGGAAGCGCTTCGGCCTCTCACCGCTGTCATTCCCCGCGAAAGCGGGGAATCCAGTACGCCGTGGCTCATCGATTCATAACGAACCTCTCGGAGTACTGGATCGCCCGGTCAAGCCGGGCGATGACGGTTGAGCGTGTGGCGACCGCTACCGTTCCGCGCGGCTGATAACCGCCATCAGCTCCGCGATCTTTTCCCGCTGATCCGTCTTGCTCCCGCTCGAGATCGCGTGTTCGACGCAGTGGGCGACGTGGTCTTTCAGGATCTCCTCCTCGACCCGGCGCAGCGCGGCGCGCACGGCGGAAATCTGCGTCACGATATCGATGCAGTAGCGGTCCTCCTCGACCATCTTGGAGAGGCCGCGGACCTGCCCTTCGATCCGGCCGAGACGTTTACCGACGGATGCCTTGATGTCCTTGCGCATGACGTCTATATACCCCTACCGGGTATGGGTTGCAAGGCCGGAGCCAAGACCGAGCCAAGACCGGAACCAAGGCCGGAGCGCTGGAATGGACGAAGCCGAACACAAACGGGTCGACGCAACCGCTAACCACACCGGATGCGGTTGTTCCGCCAAGGCTGCCCCGCCAGTGAAAATGCCCGCGGCATCATCCTGCTGCAGCGGCCATGGCGATCATTCCGGCCACGCCCATCACCATCACGCTGCGTCCAGCGACAAGGTCCGCGACCCCGTTTGCGGCATGACGGTCGATCCCGCGACATCGAAGCACCGCTTCGAACATCACGGCGAGACCTTCCATTTCTGCTCCGCCGGCTGCCGCACCAAATTCGCGGCCGATCCCGCCAAATATCTCGCCAAGGGAACGGAAGAGCAAAAGGCGAGCGACCCCAAGATGCCTGCGGGCACCATCTATACCTGCCCGATGCATCCCGAGATCCGCCAGGTCGGTCCCGGAAGCTGCCCGACCTGCGGCATGGCGCTGGAGCCGGAAGTGGCGAGCCTCGACACCGGCCCCAATCCGGAGCTTGCCGACATGACGCGGCGATTCTGGATCGGCGGCGCGCTGGTGCTGCCGGCGGTCGTGCTGGAGATGGGCGGCCACCTCGCCGGCCCGCACAACTGGATTGATCCGACGCTCTCGAACTGGATCCAGCTCGTGTTCGCCACACCCGTCGTGCTGTGGGCCGGCTGGCCGTTCTTCGTGCGCGGCTGGCAATCGCTGGTCACGCGCAACCTCAACATGTTCACGCTGATCGCGATCGGCACGGTTGTCGCTTACGTCTACAGCCTGTTCGGGACGCTGGCGCCGCAGATCTTTCCGGCAAACTTCAGGGGGCACGACGGCGCGGTCGCGGTCTATTTCGAAGCGGCCGCTGTCATCACAGTGCTGGTGCTGCTCGGCCAGGTATTGGAGCTGCGCGCCCGCGACGCGACGTCGGGCGCGATCAAGGCGCTGCTGCAGCTTGCGCCGAAGACCGCACGGCGCATCGACGCCGACGGCGGCGAGCACGAGGTCGAGATCGACACGCTTCATGCCGGCGACCGCTTGCGCGTCCGCCCCGGCGAGAAGGTGCCGGTCGACGGCGTTCTGCTGGAGGGGCGTTCCGCGCTCGATGAATCCCTCGTCACCGGCGAATCCATGCCGGTCGCCAAGGAGGCCGGCGCAAAGGTCATCGCGGGGACACTTAACCAGTCCGGCAGCTTCATCATGCGCGCCGAGATGGTCGGGCGCGAGACACTGCTGTCGCAGATCGTGCAGATGGTCGCCGACGCCCAGCGCTCGCGCGCGCCGATCCAGCGTCTCGCCGACCAGGTCGCAGGCTGGTTCGTGCCGACGGTGATCGCCGTCGCCGTCATTGCCTTTGCCGCATGGGCCTGGTTCGGCCCGGAGCCGCGGCTCGCCTTCGGCCTAGTGACGGCCGTCAGCGTGCTCATCATCGCCTGCCCCTGCGCGCTCGGGCTCGCGACACCGATGTCGATCATGGTCGGCGTCGGCCGCGGCGCTCAGGCAGGCGTCTTGATCAAGAACGCCGAAGCGCTGGAACGGATGGAGGAGATCGACACGCTCGTGGTCGACAAGACGGGCACGCTGACCGAGGGCAAGCCGAAGGTGGTCGCGATCGTCCCCGCTGTCGGATTTGCCGAGGACGATCTCCTCCGCCTCGCTGCAAGCGTCGAGCGCGCCAGCGAGCATCCGCTGGCGGATGCGATTTTGCGCGCGGCAACGGAGAAGCAGCTCGGACTCGGCGCGGTCGATCAGTTCGATTCGCCGACCGGCAAGGGTGCGACCGGCAAGGTCGACGGCAAGACCATCGTGCTCGGCAACGCAAAATATCTAAGCTCGATCGGCATCGACACGACGCCGCTCGATGCGGAAGCAGAGCGGCTGCGCCAGGACGGCGCAACCGTCATCAACATGGCGGTCGATGGCAGGCTGGCCGGGCTGTTCGCGATCGCAGATCCGGTCAAGGCGACGACGCCGCAGGCCCTGAAGGATCTCGCCGCCGAGGGCATCAAGGTGATCATGCTGACGGGCGACAACCGCACCACGGCCGAGGCCGTCGCGCGCAGGCTCGGCATCGCCGACGTCGAAGCCGAGGTGCTGCCGGATCAGAAGAGCGCGGTCGTGACCAGGCTTCAGACATCCGGGCGCACCGTCGCGATGGCCGGCGACGGCGTCAACGATGCCCCGGCGCTGGCCGCGGCCGAGGTCGGCATCGCCATGGGCACGGGCACGGACGTGGCCATGGAAAGCGCCGGCGTCACCCTGCTCAAAGGCGATCTCACCGGCATCGTGCGCGCGCGAAAACTGTCGCAGGCGACGATGCGCAACATCCGGCAAAACCTGTTCTTCGCCTTCATCTACAACGCGGCCGGCATCCCGATCGCGGCCGGCATCCTCTATCCGGCCTTCGGCATCCTGCTGTCGCCGATCATCGCGGCCGCCGCGATGGCGCTGTCGTCGGTCAGCGTCGTCGGCAACGCGCTCCGGCTTCGAGCAACACGGCTGTGACGCCTGCGAAATCCGTGTAGAACGGTTTCGTTGATGCCGCGTGACATCGCGCGGCGCGCGGGGAGCGTTCCATGCAGCGGGTGACGATCACGATCGAGGACGATTTGCTGGCGGAGATCGATGCGGCGGCCGTGGCGCGCGGCTACCAGAACCGCTCGGAGATCATCCGCGACCTCGCCAGGGCGGGGTTGCAGCAGACGGCGGAGGACACCGCGCAGACCGGTCCCTGCGTTGCCGGCCTCGTCTATGTCTACGACCACGCGGCGCGCGATCTCTCCAAACGCCTGGTGCAGGAATTCCACGGCCATCACGACCTCGCGCTCGCCACGCTGCACGTCCATCTCGACGACGACAATTGCATGGAGATGACGGCGCTGAGGGGATCCGCCGACGAGGTCAAGCATTTCGCCGACCACATCATCGCCGAACGCGGCGTGCGCTACGGCCGCGTGGTGATGATCCCGACGGGCGAAGGGAAGGCGAAGCCGCGCAAGCACGCGCATAAGCATGGCTCATAGCGAGATTCTCCTGCCCCGGACGCGGCGCAGCGCTCCTTCAGCGGTGCGCTGCAGAGCCGGGGCCCACAGCCCGGGGTGAGATGGGTCCCGGCTCTGCGTCGCGTCCGGGACGCGAGAGCTGAGGCAAACGCACCAGCTCTCGGCCCTCGGAGCAGACGCGTCTCAAAACAAGCGTGAATCACGCCGCCAAGAGATCCTGCAAGGCCGTACCGTTGGGAACGCCGAGACCGGAGCAGGCGTCCCAACCGGGGCCGGCCTTGTACATGCCGCGCAACTGACCGGTGATGTCGTTGTTGCCGCTGGTGATGTCGCGGAACGCGCCTTGCGCGCCGGCTGCGTAGATCAGCGGATTGATGAAGCCGACCGTCTTGCCGAACTTCCTGGTCGTCGCCTCATTGATCCGCGCGATCAACCCGGCCATCAGTGGCGCCACCGCGCTGGTGCCGCCGATCGTGGCACCGGCGCCGTTGAGGAAGATCTGATAGCCGGTGGCCGGATCGGCGTCGCCCGCGACGTCGGGCACTCCGCGCCCGCTGTGACGCGCCGGCGATTTCGGGACATGGGCGTTGGCCTGGTATTTCGGCTGGGCGAATACGACGCTGACGCCGCCGCCCCCCGCGCCATCTTGCGGCCCACCGTTCCAGACCACCTCCTGGATCTGGCCGTTCGGCGCCTTGAGATTGGTGCCGCCGCAGGCCAGCGCAAACGGGCTCGACGCCGGGAAATCCGCATGCGGCTTGCCGTCCCAGTCCGAACCCATGTCGGCCGAGCCGTTGTCGCCGGAGGCGACACAGACGGTGACACCCATCGCCGCCGCGTCGCGGATCGCTTCATTCAGACCGTCGAGGAACTGCTGTGAGTTTTCCGGATCTTCGGGGCCGCCCCAGCTGATCGAGATCACAGACGGCTTTCGCGCGCTGTCGTGGACCGCGGCTTTCACCGCATCGATGAAGCCGTTGGTGGTGTTGGGCGCGAAATAGACCACGATCTTGGCCCCGGGCGCGATGGCGCCCGCAACCTCGATATCGAGCACGACCTCGCCATCGGCATCGGAATGGCCGGGCTTGTTGGCGCCGCCATCGACGCTCGCCGGCGCGATCTGCGGCATCGGGATTCCCGCCTTCTTGAAGAACGTCTTCAGGTCCGAGGTCTTGTAACCGGCTCCTGTCGGCTTGCCCTTCTGGTCGATGTCGTTGAGCTCGATGATGGCGATGCACTGGCCGGCGCCAGTCTCGCCGTCCGGGAAGTTGTAGAGCTGGGCGATCTGCTCGACCGAGAAGCTGCGGCTCTGCGCCGCGTGCGCGATCGCCGCCCGTCCGATCCGCTTGTGCCGGAAGTGCGGACGCGCGACCGGACGATTGTCCAGCCCGTGCACGCCAATGACGATACCCTCGAGCTCGGCCGGAATCTGCACGCTGCCCTTGCGCATCCGATAGGTCGCACCCTCGTGCTTGACCTTGTTGAGCTTGACGCCGAAGGCCGCGCTGAGTGCCTTCACCGTGCCGGTCAGCTTCACCGTGCGCGAGGCCAGATGCACGCTCTTGACGTTGAGGTCGTGGTGATGCGCAAAATTGTCGATCTTGGAGACGTCGGCGGGATCGGCGCCCATCTGCTCGGCAAATTGGGCGCGAGAAAAATATTGTCGCTCACGCGGCAGTTGTGCACCCAGCGCCATCACGGTCTCGTCGTCGGAGCGCTTGGCGCGCAGGCGGACGCTGATCTCAATCTCCTGCTTGGGATCGGCCGCGCCGATCAGCTTGGCCCCCTTCGGCAACTTCCGTGCGCTGTTCGCCAGTACCACGCGTTTCATCGTGCCTGCCATGACTTCCTCCGCTTGTGATTGGAAGGGCGATTGCCGGTATTCAACTATAGGTGTAATCTGAGATCGAATTTGGTTCAGATGCCGGACGATATTTTTCACGAAAACCTTTGTCTTACCGATCAAAACATCGACAGCTTCAATCCGGAACAGAATTGGTCAGTGGCTCGGACCAATTGAGATCGGCGAACTCGATTTAAAATTGCAACCGTCGGTCCGCTTGGCCGACCAATGGAAGATACTGTCAAATCATTTGGCGCAGGAGTTTAGCGATGCTGGCTGACCGCAAATGGGTTCAGAGAAATCTGGGTTTCGATCCGATCACGACACCGCCGCCGCGCGCGACCTATGCGGTCAAGCGCCTGGCGGATGCAGCGGTGAAGCGGTCGGCAAAAGTTTCGCCGGAAGATTTTCAGCGCGAGATCATCGATTTCGATTCGGAATCGCCCGCAGGCCGCGAGTTCATGGCGTTCTCTACCGCGACCGGCCTGTCGCGCTTCACCGACATTCCCTGGCCGAAAGGGCTCGCGCCGCAGACCGGGCCGAAGCCGAGGGGCAACGGCAACAGCCCGTTGCCGCGCGGTGACGTGCTGGTGGTGACCTGGACCGTCGACGAGGGCCATGCGCTGAGCCGCGTGCTGACGCCGGGCAAGGACTCCCGCAACGACTACCTGCCCTACAAGCACAATTTCGCAACCATCTCGAAGAAGATGCGCAATGGCTGCCCGGCCATGGAGCTGAAGCGGCTCGGCACCTACTGGACCACGATGATCGGCAAGAAGAAGGTCGTGATCTTCAAGTCCGATTCGCACATGTCGCAGGACGGCCCGCAACTGCCGAACATCGACGTGTGGCGCCAGATCATCCAGGAGGTGCAGCCCTCGCTCGTCATCACCACGGGAACCGCCGGCGGCATCGGCAAGGAGGTCGAGGTCGGCGACGTCATCGTCAGCCCGATCGTTCGCTTCGACTGCATGTCGAAATTCAAGAAGCAGCCATTCGCGCAGGAGCATTTCTCGAGCAAGTCGGCGAAGACGACGCGCTTTGCAGAGGCCAGGACGCTGTTCAAGGCCAATGCCGGGCAACTGCCGAAGGACAATACGCGGCCACCGAAAATCTTCGTGGTGAAGCCGAGCGGATTGAGCTCGTCGGTGGTCACCACCGATTTCTTCGGCTTCGATACCTCGGACGATCATTTCCATCTCCAAGGCCTCGGCGACGTCTCCGAGATGGGCGATGCGATCCTGGGCCTCGTCGCCAAGGACATGGGCGCGAAGGCACCGCGCTGGCTTGCGATCCGCAACGTCTCCGACCCGCAGATCAAGGCCGAGGGCACACTGAAGCAGCAGGAGCAGGTCGCAGCCCAGATCTACAAGGGTTTTGGCCGCTGGAGCTCGGTCTGCAGCGCGATCACCTGCTGGGCCACCATCGCAGCCGAGCACTAATCTTACTGAGTCAGAAATCCACGGACCAAGCTGGGTGAGAATCGCATATTGAAGGAGATTCAACGCGAGATCG